>JAUJMG010000039.1:2582-11489 GCA_030446955.1 Thermomicrobiales bacterium | reverse complement strand
CGGGGGTGGGCCCCATGGTTATCGACCGCCGTTCGGCGCGGTGTCCGGTGCTGCCATGTCCGTCTAAGTTGTTCCCGTCCTTGCCCGTCCCGTGTAGACTCACGATCCGGCGATCACCGACCCTGCATCCGAGGCGCTGCCTGGGAATCAGGTCGGGAACCCGTCCTTCCGTGGAATCAGGTGCCATCGCGACGGTAGGTGAGATCGGCAAGGATGACGAGAGAACCGGGATCCTGCACCTGGCAGACCAGGTTGAGATCTCATCGGCGAGCGGTGGACAGCCCTCGGCTGACGCCGAACCGTGGCAGATCACCGTCATCCCGATCTCAGTCCTGGACGCGCTGGAGTCGCGCACTGGTGTCGGTGGCACCCGCGCGTCTCGCATGCCCCATTACGATGCACCGAGTCATCCGATGAGTCCTCGTGCGGGGCGGCCGCCACGGGGGGGACGATCGGGCTTGGGGGCACCCGGAATCGGGTCGGATGGTGGGAACCGGCGTGGCCGGACGGATCAGACCGTCGAGAGCGGCGCCCCCGGTGATCCTGGACACCTGGGACGTATCTCAGCTGGCGCGCTGCCAGGGGTGGTCGTCCGGGCCTACGGGAAGTATTTCGATGTGCAGCTCAACGATGAGCCGCGCATCCTCCTCTGTACCGTCAAGGGCAGCTTGAAGCGGGAACGGCGGAGGACCGACCTCGTGGCGGTGGGTGACCGGGTCTGGGCCATCGATGTCGGGGAAGGGGAGGGGCAGATCGAGGTGGTGGAGCCGCGTACTCGCGCTCTCTCCCGCCTGGCCCGCAATACCCAAGACGTGGAACAGGTCATTCTTGCCAACCCGGACCAGGTGCTCTTCCTGTTTGCGGTCCAGGAACCGGAGCCTCATCGTCGCATGCTCGACCGTTTCCTCGTACTCGCCGAATCTGCCGGACTCCCTGCCATCATTGGCGTCAACAAGATCGACTTGGACGGGCCGGCGCCGGATCACCCCGGCACGACCCGGGCGGAGGTCACGTTCGGAGACTACCGGGCTGCCTATCCGGTCCGATATCTCAGCGTCGCGGCGGGGACCGGAGTGGAGAACCTCCGGGAGGACTTGCAGGGCAAGGTGACCGCGGTCGCCGGACCGTCGGGGGTCGGTAAGTCCAGTCTCCTCAATGCGCTCCATCCCGAGGGAGATCGGGCGGTCGGCGCAATCTCGACCGCGACCGGGAAGGGGCGCCACACCACGATCGCCACCCAGCTCTACCGCATTGGCCCCGATACCTACGTCGCTGATACGCCGGGTATCCGTGCCCTGGCGCTCCATAGCGTTCCGCCGGAGACCCTGGATCGCTGTTTTTCCGAACTGCGCCCCTACCTGGACGGGTGCTTCTACCACGACTGCACCCATCTCCACGAACCAGGCTGCGCCGTGCGGGAGGCCCTGGAGGCCGGCAAGATCGCCCCGGAGCGCTACGAGAGCTACGCCGCCCTGCGGCGGGGCGACCAAGGCGAGGAGTGAGGCAGAGGTCACAACCGGGCGAACCGACCTTGATTTGCGGTGCCTCTGGCGAGTGACTATCGCGAGATCGTCAGCAGGCTGTCCTTCTTGTAGGAATGCTCGTCTTCCCATGGGCGGCCTTCGGCGAAGCGGGTGGAGCGGAACGGGGTGAGGTCGACGAGCTTCGGCGCTCCATCGGTAATCCACTCCGCGAGGCAGATGCCGATCGCCGGGGAGGTCTTGAACGAGATCCCGCTGTCGCCGGTCATGACGAAGAGGCCGGGGATCCCGGGGATCTGGTCGATGATCGGGTGGCTATCCGGGCTAACCATGATCATCCCCGCCCAACCTCCGCGCATGGTTGCTCCAGCGAAGTCCGGGAAGCGAGCCGCCAATGCCGTCCGCGCCACGTCGATCTGGCCTGCGTCCGGCGTCTCCTGGAACCAATCCGGCTCGGTTCGCCCGGCACCCAGCTCCACCCCGATCAGCGTGCTGTTGAAACCCTCCGGGCGGAACCAGGAGGATCGCGTGGCGTCGATCACGACCCGATGGCGCCGCCGTTGATCGATCTCCGCTGGCCAGCGGAAGATCACCACCTGAACCCGCTCCGGCGTCAGCCCAAAATCGAGACCCAGAAGCAGCAGCAGGCGGTCCGCCCACGCGCCACCGGCGAGCACGACAGTTCCCGTCGCGATCCGACCGGCGCTCGTCTCAACACCCACGACGCGGTCCCCCGCAACGAGGATCGCGGTGGCTTCGGTCTCTGTGCAAATTGCCGCGCCTCGTGCGGCAGCTGCCGCAGCGAAGCCGTAGAGGGTCCCATTCGGGTCGGCGTAACCGGAGTTCGGCTCGAACGCGGCGTAGGTGAGGTCGTCGGTCCGCATCAGCGGCTCGATCTCCCGCACCTCGTCGGCGGAGACCACGCTCGTCTCGATTCCGATCGCCTGCTGGGCGGCCACGTTCGCGCGCAGCTTGGCCTCGTCCGCGGGGGAGACGACCTGGACGAACCCAGTCGCTTCGAACCCGCAGGATCCTGCGCCGACCTCCTCATCCCAGTTGCGGAAGATGCGCAGGCTCTCCAGCGTCAGGCGCGACTCGTGCACGTTGGCGTAGTGGGCACGGACCAGCGCGCCCGACTTGCCGGTGGCGCCCGCCCCGAGCCGGCGCCGCTCCAGCAGCACGATGTCCCGCACCCCGCGCTTGGCGAGCTGAAAGGCCGTCGAGGCCCCGATCACGCCGCCGCCGATCACGACCACCTCGGCCGTTCGGGGAGGGACACTCTGGGGCACTGGCAATCCGTTCGCGCTGCGGTCCATGGTTGTCTGCTCCCTCATTACGGAGCGGTTGGCTGGCGGGTGGGAGCGCCGCTCCGCGGTGAACCGTCGATGTGGCGATCCTACCATCAGCCAAAATGGTCCGCGCGAATCCCCTTTCTGCGGGGTCCCGTATCCTTTGCCTGATCGGAGTGATGGAGATGAGAGGTGGATGCCAATGGCAACCGAGGCAACGTCGGATCCGGTCGAGGAACTCATCGCGTTTCTGAGCCCGGCCGTCACCGGTATCCTGCGCCGGATCGATGCGGACGAGTTCACGACCCCCCAGTTGATCGAGGTGATGCAGACCGACCCGGACGCCGACGCCGCCTACCGAGAAGCCGTCCGGCGATGGGGTGAGACGGAGCGGACGGCCAAGATGGTTGTCCACGGCCAGGTGGTGCCGCTGATCCTGCGCCGATCCGATCTCGTCGAATGGGCAGGGTACGCGCACGGCGAAGAGGACCCATACGCAGTGCCAGCATGGTGGCGCCTCCGGCGGGAGGCGACCGGGGACCCGGCCGGGGGGGGATAGGGCTCCTGTTTTATGGATGGGACCCTGGAAACGGGGCGCCAGTGAGGACAAGAGGACCGTTCGTCGAATGGGCGTGGCTCACGCCACCTCCCGCACTGTACAAACATCGACATAACCGGGATATCCACCGTAGGATAGGACGTACACGGCACCGTCGATACTCTGCGGCGGCAAGCGCTGTGACGCGAGGACCGGCCGGCGCCCACGGTGGCGCGACGGCGGCCTCATCCCCACGGATGGGATGATCTGATGCAGAACCGCGATGGGAACAAGCCGTCGAAGAGCCCGCTCCGCGGGCCCAACTCCTCAGACCGCCGACAGGGAGGCCCGAAGGGGACTGGACCCAATGGGAGCCAGCCACGCCGGCCACGGATCCCCACCTGGCTCATCGCCGGCGGGATCATCGCCTTGCTGGCCTATAACCTCTACCAGTTCGTGCTGCCCAACGACGAGCCAGCGCGGACGGAGGTTCCGTACTCGGTCATCTACGGGCAGATTGAGGCCGGCAATGTCCAAGAGGTTTCGATCTCCCAGACCCGGATCACCGGCGAACTCAAGCAGCCGATTGTCTACAACACCAACACGGACCAGATTGTTCAATCGGCTCCCAGCGACGACTTGCCGAGTGGCCAGGTCAGCACTCGTCGCGTGCGGGCCGAGTTGCCGCCCGTCGAGGATCAGAATCTGCTGCCACTGCTGCGGGAGCAAAACGTCAGCGTGGAGGGGGATCAGAGCGACGGATCGCTGCTGACCAGCCTGCTCTTCAGCGCGCTGCCGTTCCTGCTCTTCATCGGTCTCATCTTCTTCATGGGCCGCCAAATGTCCCGCGGGCAGCAGAACGTGTTTGGCTTCGGCCGGAGCAAGGCCCGCCAGCACGATCCCGAGCGGCCGCAGGTCACGTTCGCCGATGTCGCGGGCGAGGATGAGGCCAAGGCGGAACTGACAGAGGTTGTCGACTTTCTGCGGAACCCCGCCAAGTACCACTCCCTGGGTGCGCGACTACCACGCGGCGTGCTCCTGGTTGGCCCGCCGGGCACGGGTAAGACGCTGACTGCCCGGGCCGTCGCGGGTGAGGCCGGCGTGCCCTTCTTCAGCGTCTCCGCGTCCGAGTTCGTGGAGATGTTTGTCGGTGTCGGCGCCAGCCGCGTCCGCGACCTGTTTGAGAAGGCGAAAGCCGCGAGTCCGGCGATCATCTTCGTCGACGAGTTGGATGCCGTCGGACGCCAACGGTTCGCCGGCCTCGGTGGTTCCAACGACGAGCGCGAGCAGACCCTGAACCAGCTTCTCGTGGAGATGGACGGCTTCGAGACCAATCAGGAAGTCATCGTCATGGCCGCCACCAACCGGCCGGACGTGCTTGATCCCGCGCTGCTCCGCCCCGGCCGCTTCGACCGCCAGGTGGTCGTCGGCCTCCCAGATCGCGTTGGTCGCGCCGCGATCCTCGGGATTCACACCCGCGGTATCCCGCTCTCCTCGACCGTGGACCTGGAGTCGATCGCCCGGGGCACCACCGGATTTTCCGGCGCCGACCTAGCCAACCTGGTCAACGAAGCCGCGCTCACCGCCGCCCGTCGCAACCGCAAGGAGATCCTGCCGAGCGACTTTGAGGAGGCGCTCGATAAGATCCTCCTCGGCACTGCTCGCACTGGCTTGATGAACCCGAAGGAGCGGGAGGTGGTCGCCTACCATGAGGCAGGCCACGCCCTTGTTGCCCACTTCACCCCCGGCGCCGATCCGTTGCGGAAGGTGAGCATCGTTCCGCGCGGGCGCGCTCTTGGCGTCACCGTCCAGATGCCGGAGGAGGATCGGCACAACTACAGCCGCACCTACCTTCTCGGGCGGCTAGCCATGCTGCTCGGTGGCCGCGCCGCCGAAATGGTCGTCTACGACGAGGTGACAACCGGCGCGGAGAATGACCTCAAGGAGGCTACCTCGCTCGCCCGCCGGATGGTGGGGCTCTGGGGCATGAGCCAGGATCTGGGCCCTGTTTATCTCGGTACCGGAGAGGAGCATGTCTTCCTGGGCCGCGAGATCACCCAGGACAAGGCCTACTCCGATGCAACGGCGCAGCGCCTCGACACCGCGGTCCGCGAGATGGTAGAGGGCGGCCTGGAGCGAGCGCTGGATCTCAACCGCCGGTTCCGCCGCCAGACGGACGCGCTTGTCGCCGCTCTCCTCGAAAAGGAGACCCTGGACGCGCAGGAGGTTACGGCCATCTTTGGTCCCCCGACGCCGGAGGACACCGAGGCCGGGATCGTTCCGCGCCAACCCGTGACGGTTCAACGCGCGGCTGCGCCCGCCGAGTAGCGAAGTAGAACCCTAACGAGACGAACCATGGGGAAGGCCAGCGCGATCGCGCTGGCCCTCCCCATCACAGTGGCACCCTACGCTGCCTGAGTCCTAGGCCGGTTCCGTCCGAACAATTCCAAAGCGGTGCCACACCAACGCGTCAAGATTCCCGGACTGCCGAATGTAGTCTCTCGCGATGCCGTGTGGAACTGCTGCGCTGCTGCGATGGCTGCTACGGCAGCGTCGTTCTTTTGGCTTTCGCTCTTCATGGTGTTTCGGTCATGGTGAACGCGGCGAGGGCAGGGCCGAACGGCCCTGCCCTCGCTCCTGCTGCTACGACGTTGGGTGTAGTCTCGGCCGCGCGTGACCGTGCCCTACGATGTCCGGCCGGTCCCGGTCCCGCCAGTGCGTGCGCTCGGTGTCGCCTCGTCGACGACGACTTCCTCCCGACGAACGGTTCCACCCACCTGCTCGGTGTGCTGGACCGCTTCCTTGGCGATCTCTAGCTCTTCCGTGACGCGGGTGCGTTTTTGCAACTCCACTTCCTCGCCCCGGATCGGCACCTCAAATGTGCCCTCCTGGAAGGCATTGGCGTCCGGTGTCGCGTCGCCCTGGACGGCCCGCCGCTGGACGCGGACGCGCTCCTCGGTCACCGGGACTTCGAGTACCTGTTCCTCGGCGACGACATCCTTCGTGACCTGGACCTCGCCTACCTCGCGCTCTCGGGTCGTGGCGGTGAGTTCCTCTTCGAAGACCGGCACCTCCAGGGTCTCGCCCTCGACCGCGTGCGTGACGTCTCCTTCGATCGCCCGGTGCTCCACGCTCCCTTCTGGATGGGCCTCACCGGCGTGGCGATAGACTCGCCCTCCCACTCGATGCTCGTGCGTGGGCTGATCGTTGCCTCCCATGTGGTAGATCCTCCTCAGTCAGTGCAGCCGTGATCAGCGTGAAATCCGGTGGCGGCCGCTCAACCCCACCCTGCGGAAGCGTGGCGCACACGATATGCCAGGCAGTTGGTTATCACCGGCCTCGATAGGAGACACGCGCTACACCCGAAGCTCGGGTTACGCGATTCGATGCGGTCGCCCCTGGGTCGACTCGTCACTGCGTCACTGCGAGCCAGCCGGGTGCGGCGGATGGGTTCCACGCCGTCGAGCCGCAGGTTCGCCGGCCACCGTCTAACCCCGCGCATGCTTGGTGGCGACGGAGCCCCGTTTCTTGCCAAGTTCGTCGAAGGATGCGGCGAGGATCTCGACCGTTCGGTCGCACTCTTCCCGGGTGATCACCAATGGTGGGCAGAGTTGGGTTGTCAGGTCGCCCCGGTCATCGTTGCGTAGGATCAGCCCTTGCTCGCGCATACGATCCGTCAGCTAGGCCAGCAGCACGCTGTCGTGGAAGGTCGCCTTGGTCTCGCGATCTTTGACCAGTTCCACCCCCAGGAACAGCCCCGCCCCGCGGATCTCCCCGACGTTCGGGTGATCGGCGAACGCTGCTTCGAGCTGGCTCCGGAGGTAGGCGCCGGTCTCCCTGGCCCGGCCCGGCAAATCCTCCTCCAGCATGATGTCCAGGTTTGCCAGCGCAGCAGCGCAGGAGACCGGATGGCCCCCAAACGTTAGCCCGTAGAGGAACCCCGGCCCCTCCCCCAGAAAGGCGTCCGCGACGCTCTTGCGGACCAGTACCGCGCCGAGCGGGGCGTAGGAAAAGGTGATGCCCTTCGCCGCGGTGATCAGATCGGGCTCGACGCCGAAGTAGGTGGAGCCGAACAGATCACCGAGCCGGCCGACGCCACAGATGACCTCGTCCATGATCATCAGGATGCCGGTCCGATCGCAGAGTGCCCGGATCTTCTGGAATTACTCCACCGAGCCGAGAGGGATGCAGCCGCCTGCGTTCTGGACCGGCTCGGTGATGATCGCCGCGACCTGCTCCGGCCCCTCGAACTCGACCAATCGCTCGATCTCGCCGCAGCAGGTGAGGGTGCAGGCGGGTGCGTCGCCGCAGTAAGAACAGCGCTATCGAACGAGTTGCACGTGAAATAGCTGTGACCTGGACCAGCAAGGACACCGCGCCCAATGTCCTGTTAGGCGCTGCCGCTACAAACTGCGTTTCGCGTGGCGCCGGAAGGAGGTGTGGCTGCAGTACTCGGGCGGGCCAAATAGCAGGGTGATGATTTTGACGCACGCTGCGGCCTGCGTGATCAGAGCGGTGACAAAGGCGGCCTCGTGGGCGCCGCAGTGTTCTCGCTGCCGGAGCCGTAACTGACAATCTTACGTACCTGCTCCTCGTGCCGAGGCCAAGGGGAAGCGGTTGCGTCAATCCCGGAGGCGCGGATCGAGGATGTCGCGCAAGCCGTCGCCGAAGAGGTTGAGACCGAGGACCACAAGCATGATCGCCAGTCCCGGGAAGGTGGCCATCCACCACGAGTCCCGGAGGTAGGTCCGGGAGCTATTCAACATCGCCCCCCACTCCGGGGTCGGCGGCTGCGCTCCAAGTCCGATATAGCTCAACCCCGCGGCGGCCAGGATCGAGCCCGCGACGCCAATCGTGGCCAGTACGATCAGCGGCGCAATGATGTTTGGAAGGATGTGTCGGAGCAGGATCCGCCCGTGCCCGGCGCCCATTGACCGCGCACCCGCTACGTACTCCTGCTCCTTGACGGAAAGGGTAGACGCCCGCGCAGTGCGGGCGTAAACAGGAATTGCTTCAATCCCGACCGCAATCATCACGTTGAACAAGCTCGGTCCCAGAATCGCCACGATGGCGATGGCGAGCAAGATCCCCGGGAAGGCGAGCATGATGTCCATCGCGCGCATGATCAATGCGTCCGTCCAGCCGCCGAAGTAGCCAGCGACGACGCCCAGAAGGATCCCGCCCGTGAGCGCGATCCCAATCGACACCAGCCCAACCCGGAGCGACACCCGCGCACCGAAGACGACCCGACTAAACACGTCACGGCCCAGCTCGTCCGTGCCGAAGAGGTGGCTGGCCGACGGCGCCTCGCGACGGGCGCGCGTGACCTCGTCCGGAGCATAGGGGGCGATGACCGGAGCGACCAGCGCAGTCACGACGAACAGCAAGACGACGGCGGCGCCGACAAGCGCTCCTGGTCGACGCACGAAGCGGGCACGCAGCCGGGCGGAGCGGCCGCGTTCGGTCCGCTCCACGCCGAGGAGCGCATCGCCGTGGTCAACCGTGCCCGCATGCGTCACCATCCGGACGCTCCCCCGTGCTAGTGGTACCGGATGCGCGGATCGAACACCGCGTAGAGGAGATCAACCGCGAGGTTGAC
>JAUJMG010000039.1:0-2482 GCA_030446955.1 Thermomicrobiales bacterium | reverse complement strand
CGGATGCGCGGATCGAACACCGCGTAGAGGAGATCAACCGCGAGGTTGACGAAGACGTAGATGGCCGCCACGACCAGCACGATTGCCTGGATCTGGGGGAAATCGCGCGCTTGGATGGCGGTGACGGTGTAGCGCCCGAGCCCGGGCCGGGAGAAGACCGCCTCGACAATCACCGAGCCGGCCAGCAGCCCCCCAAACTGGAGGCCAACGATCGTCACCACCGGGATCAAGGCGTTCTTGAGCACGTGGCCCAGGATGACGGGCTGTTCACGGAGCCCCTTCGCCCGGGCCGTCCGCACGAAGTCCTGGTGGAGGACCTCCAGCATGGTTGATCGGGTCATCCGGGCGAGGACAGCGGCGGCCGGCGCCGCCAGCGCGATGGTCGGGAGAACGAGCGACTTGGGCCCACCCCCAGCGATGGGGAGCCACCCGAGTTTCAGGCCAAAGAGGAGGATCAGCAGGATGCCGGACCAGAAGGTCGGCATTGAGATCCCGAGCAGCGCGAAGGCCATGATCCCTGCGTCCGTCGCAGCCCGACCGCTCGCAGCGGCGGCGACCCCGAGGGTGACGCCGACAACGACGGCCGTGACAAGCGCCGTGCTCGTGAGGATCAGGGTCGACGGGAACCGATCCCGGATCTCGCGCAGAACCGGCTGGCCGCTCCGGATGGAGTCACCCAAATCACCTCGCACCGCTCCCCCCACGTACCGTCCGTATTGGACGTAGAGTGGGTCGTCGAGGCCGAGCTCCCCTCGCAGGCGCGCCGCGTCCTCCGCAGTAGCACGCTCCCCGAGCATGATCGTGACCGGGTCGCCCGGAACGAGGTGGCTCATCAGGAAGGCGATCACCGACACGCCGAGCAGCACCGGGATGACCGCCAGCGCCCGCCGGACTATGTATGCGGTCATCCCGGCCTCCCGTTGGGCCTACTCCACCCAGGCGTCGAAGAGGACGATGTCGCCGTCAGGGTGGAGCTGGGCGTTGTGGATGCGCTTGTTGAGCCCGATGTAATTGAAGTTGATCCAGAGTGGCACCCAGAGCGCCTGGTCGGTGATGTACCGCTGAAGCTCCTCGTACAACTTGGCGCGCTCGTTGGGGTCAATCGTCGAACGAGCCTGGACGATCAGGTCGTCGAGCCGCTGATCCCGGAAGTAGCCGTGCGCCAGACCCGTGCCAATGTTGGACGAGTGGAACCACAGGTAGGCGATGTCCGGCTCCTCGTAGGTGTAGCCCATGAACGAGGCCTGGAACTCGCCGGCCTTGAGCTTGTCGAGCAGCGCACCAAACTCGAGGGTCTGGATCTCCATCTCGATGCCCAGCCCCTTGAGCTGGCTCTGGACGACCTGCGCCGTACGGGTGAAGGTGTCGGTCGGGATCGTGTAGGCGACGAACTGGAACGGCTGGCCGTTCTTGTCCAGGACGCCGTTGCCGTCCGAGTCGGTCCACCCGGCTTCGGCCAGCAGTGCCTTCGTACGCTCGGGGTCGTAGGCGGGGGCGTACTGCTCGACGCCGGGCCAGTACCCGAAGAGGGACGGCGGGAGGAAGCCGTGGGCGACCTGGCCGAGCCCCTCCAGGGCTGCGTCGAGGACGTCCGTCTTGTCGATCGCGTAATTCATTGCCGTCCGAACCTTGGGGTCGTCGAACGGCGCCTGCGTCGTATTGAACTCCAGGAAGACGACGCCCTTGCGCAGGAACTCGGCGACATAGTAGGCGTCATCGGCCTTAATCCGCTCGACGTCGGTCGGCGCGATGCCGGTCTGGTCGATCTCCCCGGCCTCGAACGCCGCCATCCGCGCGGCCTCCTCCGGCATGATGCGATAGGTGATCGTCTCGATGTAGGCTGGGCCCTGGTGGAGGAAGGGCGGCGCCCAGTTGTAGTTCGGGAACTGCTTGAGGACGATCCGGTCGCCGCTACGCCACTCGTCGACCATCCAGGGGCCAGTACCGACCGGCTTGCGGCCGAAGTCATCACCGGCCTGGGCGAGCGCCTGCGGGCTCAGGATGCAGAGCCGGCCGTCGTCTGTCAGGTTCTCTAGCAGGGGCGCGAACGGTTCGCGCAGCTTCAGCTCAAAGGTGAAGTCGCCCGTGGCCCGTGCGCTCTCCACGGGGCCAAGCAGGCTACCTGCGATGGGCGACTTGGTGGCTGGGTCCAACGCGCGGGCGAACGTCGCCTCGACCGCGGCGGCGTTCATTGGGGTACCGTCGTGGAAGGTGACGCCTTCCCGCAGGACGAACGACCAAGTCAGGCCGTCCGGGGAGATGGTCCACTCAGTGGCGAGGCCGGGGACGTACTCCCCGTCGAAGTTCTCGGCGATGAGCGGATCGCAGACATCGTCCAGAATTGCGGCGGTGATCGCCGTGCCGCTCTTCTGAGGGTCAAGTGTGTCGGGTTCCTCCGTGATCGCAATCGTCCATTCGCCACCCTGCTGAGCTTCGCCCGTGTCGGGCGGGCCGATCGGCTCGGCGAAGGCGGCTCCAGGGG
>JAUJMG010000038.1:14487-17871 GCA_030446955.1 Thermomicrobiales bacterium | reverse complement strand
CGCGCCTGGGAGGCGAGTCGATGCCGCTCAGCTTCAGCCAGAAAGGCCTCTTGGCGCATCTGAGCGACGCGACCTGAAGTGTGAGGGTGGGGGAGCATGGTTCCCATCCTTTCCGTGCGGTGGGTGAACGTCGACAGTTCGATGCCCGCGATCGGTACCCGATGGTCACTCTCCCACCATAGGAAGAAAGGGTTCTCCTCACATCGGTAGAACTACGCAGAGCGGATACGCAAAGGGATCGAGCCGCTGTTGGATGTCCTACGTAGTCCCTATAGGACGTGATAGGAATTGACGGGAACGGTTCGTTTCACCAGGAAGCGCTTTACCGCAGCGAAAGTCACTGATAGGATGCTCTTGTGTGAAGGTTTGGGAATTTTCGGAAGGATGCTGTCCGTCGCTACGTGGCAGAGCGGATGATGATGCGCCACGAGTGGCGCAGGCAGGAGACTGAGGATGCGTCCGTGGGGTTGGCTCGCCGTTGCACTCATGCTCGTGGCGTCGGGGCTAGTCGGGATAGTTCATTCGGGTAACGCTCAAGGGACATTTGCCACTCCTGGCGTCGTTGGCACTCCCGGGGCGGTGATGGTGGAGTACGTCGGCGACACCCAGCCCGCGACCGTTCCGGGCCACACGCTGGAGCTGACACGTATCACCCTTCCGGCAGGCGCGGAAATTCCGCCCGAGGATCATCCGGGCGCGTCCGTGATGTTTGTGGAGAGCGGCGCGGTGGAGATCACCTTAGAGCAGGGGGAGCTCCAGCGGTTCCGGCGCATCCCCGGCGACCCCGCCCCGGTTGCCAATCCGCAGCCATGCCCGAGCCCCTGCCGGGTTGAGGCTGGTTCGTCCGCAGTGCAGAACGATTTCACTCGTCACAACCTCGTCGACGTGTCCGGCACTGGCTCTGTTGTCCTGGTCTCCCAGTTCACCGCCAACTTCACCGACGGAACGGCGACTCCTGGACCTGACGGCACGCCGACCGCAGGTCCTGCAGGCGGACCTCCGATCACGACTTACGGATGTGACGGCGGGTGCCGGTAAACCCGCGGGGCGGCGGGGACAACGAATGGTCATCACCACTCGTGGGAAGCAGCACTCCTTGTCGCTCGCGGATCGCCGCATGTGGGCCGTCACGGTCATGCACTGGCACCGCGCAGGAGCACCTATCACGGATCCGCGACAAGCCCGAGGCGGAGCGCTTGGACGGCAGCCGCCGCTCGCGACTCCACGTCCAGCTTGGCGAGGATGTTGCCGACGTGCGTTGACGCCGTCCGCTTACTGATGAAGAGGGCGTCGGCGATGTGCTGATCCGTGTCACCCCTCGTGAGAAGGCGGAGCACTTCGATCTCGCGAGGGGTGAGGCCGAGAGGAGCGCCGGCGGTGCTCGGCCCACGGGTGGTGCGGGAACGGCCGGTGAGGCCAAGGGCCAGCGCTGCCGCCTCCGCAAGATCGAGCGTACGACCGATTTCCGATTCCCGGGCGAACGCAGCGGTCCCAAGCAGCCGCCGGACAGCCTCGATGTTCCGCTCGTGTGCGGCACGATCGACCGGGGCGAGAGGGGCGCCCAGGGTTACCCGCCATGCCGAGGCGACCGCCAAGAGGCGAGCGGCAGCGCGGCGGTCGCTCGCGACGCCGGCCAACCCCTCTAGGCATTCGATGATGCCGAGCTTATCCCCGAGTTCCTGCCAGAGGTCGAGTGCTTCCTGGTAGTGGGCCACGGCCGCGGCGTCATCGCCCTCAGCCCGCGCCACATCGCCGAGGGCCTGACGAGCGGAAGCGACGCCGGGGCGGTCCCCGAGGCGCTGGAACCGGACCAGCGCTTCCTCCCCGGAGCGGCGGCCGCCCGTGGTGTCGTCCTGATACCGTGCGACGCGACTAAGGTGGAGGTGGGCGTAAGCAACCCCATGGGCATTGTCGAGGCGTTGCCAGGTCGCAAGGGTCGTCTCAAAGAGGTCGCGGGCCGCGGCATGCTCGCCGACGGCGCAGGCAACCATGCCAAGGTTGTTGAGAGAAAGGCCGATGCCGTAGTCGTCTCCGAGGGCTCGCCGGATCGCGAGAGCCTCCTCGTGCAGGTAACGGGCACGGTCATGGTCTCCCCGGTGCGCCGCCACCAAGCCCAGCCCGTTGAGCGCGTCGGCGACCCGGTGCCGGCTCCCGATCTCGCGCCAGAGTGCCAGCCCCGCCTCATACAGGGCATCAGCACAGGCATAGTCCGCAAGATCGAGGGCGAGGTTGCCCAGGCGATGAAGGGCCTTCGCCCGGATAGCTGGTGCAGTGCCGGGTTCGGCTGCCAGCGCCCGCTCCAACAAGGTCCGGCCCTCGACGACGTACCCACGGCGAAACCAGAAGGGCCACAGGGCAGCACCCATCCGCACGGCCATCTCCGCCTCGCCGTGGTCGAGCGACCAGTGGAGCGCGGCTCGGAAGTTGTCGTGATCGGCTTCCAAGAGGTCAAGCCAGCGGGCTTGCCCAGGCCCAGCGAGTTCGGCTTCAGCCTGCTCGGCCAGCGCGAGGAAGTGTCTCGCGTGGGCACGCCTGCTCGCGTCCGTTTCGCCGGCAGCATCGAGTTGCTCCCGGGCAAATTCGCGGATGGTCTCCAGCATGGCGAAGCGAGGGGCGTTGTCTTGAGTCTCAGCGGGCCGGACGAGGCTCTCGTCGACGAGGGCGGTGATGCCGTCCAGGATGTCAACGTTTGATGCAGCGATTTCGCGGACGATCGCCTCTGCTGCCTCCAGCGTGAAGCCGCCAAAAAAGACGGCGAGACGGCGGAAGAGGATCTGCTCGGCAGAGGTCAGGAGATCGTGGCTCCAGGCAATTGCTCCGCGCATCGTGCGCTGGCGATCCGGACGGTCTCGTGACCCGCTGGTGAGTAGATCAAGGCGATGCTGCAACTTCGGCAGCATCGCGGCAGGCGGCAAGAGCCGGGTGCGAGCGGCCGCCAGCTCGATGGCTAAGGGCAGTCCGTCGAGTTGCCGGCAGATCTCAACGAGCACCGGAGCGGTCGCCGCGTCGAGGACGAACGAGGGGTCCGCGGTCCGCGCCCGCATCGTGAAGAGCCGTATAGCCCCGTACCGCTCCAACTCCTCTACAGGTGGTGTGACGCGCGGGGGAGGCACCGCCAGAGGACCGAGGGGGAAGTGGTGCTCCGGGGAGATATGGAGAGGGGCACGGCTGGTCGCGAGGATCTTGAGGTCCGGGCAGGCGGCCAAGAGTTCTGCGATGGCTGGGCTGGCTTCGATCACCTGCTCGACATTGTCCAGAACCAGGAAGACCTGCCGCGTCCGGAGTTCGTCTTGGAGTGCCCGGAGCGGCGTCGTAGCGGTATCGACCTGCACTCCGAGGGTGCGGGCAATCGTGGAGACCACGAGGCCAGGGTCTCGTAGCGGG
>JAUJMG010000038.1:0-14387 GCA_030446955.1 Thermomicrobiales bacterium | reverse complement strand
CACTCCGAGGGTGCGGGCAATCGTGGAGACCACGAGGCCAGGGTCTCGTAGCGGGACCAAGTCTACGAACCAGATGCCGTCGCTGAAGGTGCCGCGCAATGCGGCGGCAACATGAAGAGCTAACTGGGTCTTCCCTGTGCCCCCTGGCCCCGTCAGGGTGACAAGAGGAACATTTGGGCGCTGGAGCAGGAGATGAAGTGCATCGACCTCCCGTTCCCGGCCAAGCAGGGGGCTGCGGAGGATTGGCAGATTGCCGTTCAAGGATGTTGATGAGAGCGCACTGGTCATGGAGGGTCTCAGGCGGAGACGAAATCGAAAGGTTTTCGCATCATGCGGCAGTGCCAAAGGCGCGTCAACGACTGATCATGGTCGTACTTGGGACAGCAGTCTCCCCCAGGCGAGAGCCACATGATGCGTGACAGTCAGGTCTGGTCGCAGGGGTCGATAACGTCCTTCGTAGCGTTCAAGGGTGGGTGCCGATGACCTCAGGAGCCTCAGAACGGGGATGGCAGGGACGGCGGCCCGCTCTCGGTGGAGGACGCGGCTGTTCTTGTGGCGCCTGCGGACAGCACGTTCGGTCGATCGCGGCTGCCGGACAGGCCGAGATGGGATACCATCCGTGTTCGCCGCGAAACGGACCCGCGCGGCGTCCGGTCCCGAACCGGAGCGAGGGGGGGCGGTCCCAAAGAGACGAGGCCGGAAGACGACCCAAACCATACAAGGAGGAGAACCGTGAAGAGTCGCAACGCTGACAGTGTTCGTCAGCTGACAGCCGAGGTGATGGCCGGCAAACTCTCACGACGCGAGATCCTTCAGCGCGCCGCCGCCGTGGGGTTGAGCGTGCCGCTTGCCGCCGCCCTGCTCGGTGCCGGCGCCGCGGGAGCGCAGGAGGCAACGCCCTCCGGAACACCGACCGCGCCACCGCCGTCCGGCCCGCCGATCAAGATTGGCGCCTCGGTCTCCACCACCGGCTCCAACGGCCGGACCGGTCTCTACCAGCAGGAGGCATTCCGACTCTGGGAGGCCCAGAAGAACGCGAGCGGCGGGCTGCTCGGGCGCCCGGTTCAGTTCATCATCTATGATGATCAGTCCGATCCGACGACCGGCGCTCGGCTGTACGAGCGGCTCCTGAACGAGGACAAGGTGGATCTTGTCCTGGGCCCCTACTCCTCGTCGGTGACTCAGGCCGTAGCCCAGGTTACGGAGCGCGCCCCGTTGCCGCTCTTGGCCGCCGGCGCCTCCGCGTCTGACATCTGGAAGCGCAACTATCGGTATGTCTTCGGCGTCTACTCGATCGCCGAGGACTACTTCAAGAGCATCCTGCTCGACATCGCCCCGGCCCAGGGGTACAAGACGGCGGCGATCATCTACGAGGACACACTCTTCCCGACTGCCACGGCTCAAGGCGCGATCGCGCACTGCGAGACTGCCGGCATCCAGGTGGTGGTCAACGAGAAGTACCCCGCCAAGGCGACCGACGTCTCCTCAGTCTTGACCAAGGTGCGCGACGCAAACCCCGACATGCTCATCGGGGGAAGCTACTTGCCGGATGCGGTACTGATCACCCGGCAGTCTAAGGAACTGGGTGTCAATCCCAAGCTCTTCGCCTTCTCGGTCGGCGCCGCGCAGCCGGACTTCGCCGAGGCCCTCGGCGCAGACGCCAACTACGTGCTGGGTCCGTCGATGTGGGAGCCGGAGATTGACACCGCTGGCAATCAGGCCTTTGTCGAAGCATACCGGGCGATGTTCCCTGGCCGCGAGCCGGACTACCACTCCGCGACGGGCTACTCCGCAGCTCAGGTCCTGGAGGCCGCAGTGACGGCGGCCGGCTCCTTGGATCGGGAGGCGATCCGCGAGCAACTCCTCTCGCTCCAGATGGAGACGGTTCTGCCAGGCAAGTACCAGGTCAACGAGCAGGGGCAGATGATCGGGCACATCCCGCTGACGATTCAGTGGCAGAACCTTGCCCGGGTCATCGTAGCGCCGGAGCAATTCGCCGCCGGAGATCTGATCTTGCCGACGCCGCCATGGAACCAGCGCGGGTAGCGCGGAAATGCCGGTCGCCTGATGCCAGACGCCGGTGGCCAGAGTTCAGAGATCCGAGGCTTGCTGATGTCTGGCGGCGCTGACGTGGTCGCGGCGGTCGCTAGTGGGTGGATCGGAGGCGAGGGGATGGTTACCACGTCGGTTCTACTCCGTGGACGCCGGTCTCATCGGTCTGGCGTCTGGCGTCCGTCGCCCTCTAACTGGCGTCTGGCGTCTGACGCCTGGCGTCTACCGTCAAGCGTCTGACATGGACGTTCTCCAAGTTGTCATCAGCGGGCTGCTCCTGGGCGGGGTCTACGCGCTCTTCGCGGCAGGGTTGAACACGATCTTCGGCGTGATGCGGGTCATCAACCTCGGGCACGGGGAGTTGATGATGCTCGGGGCCTACACCACCTACTACCTCTACGCTGAGGGAGGGCTCAACCCGCTGCTGACGATCCCGATCGCGGCGGCGGCGATGTTCGGGGCCGGACTGGTGATGCAGCGGTTCCTGGTCGAGCGGGTGATCGGCCAGCCGCTGCTCTCCTCCCTGCTGCTCACCTTCGGACTCTCGACCCTGCTTCAGGGACTCGCGCTGAACCGCTTCACGGCCGACTTCCGCTCCGTCCCCTATCTCTCGGGGTCAATCGATCTCTTTGGGCTGGCGCTCTCCCGCAGCCGCCTGGTGGCCTTCGGGATTGCGCTTGCGGTGACGGGGGTGACCTACTACTTCCTCCGCTCTAGCCGCTTCGGGAAGGCGATCCGGGCGACCAGTCAGCAGGCCGACGTGGCCCAGGTCTGCGGGATCGACGTGCGGAGGGTCCGACTCGCGACCTTTGCTCTGGGAGCCGCGCTAGCGGCGATCGCCGGGTCGCTGGTGGCGATGATCTTCTCGATCAGCCCAGAGATGGGACGGATGTTCCTAGGCAAGGCGTTCGCGATCATCGTGCTCGGGGGGCTAGGTTCCTTCGTCGGCGCATTCCTTGGCGCGCTCATGCTGGGCGTGGCGGAGACGCTGGCCGCCTACTTCACCACGACGCAGCTCGCGGAGGGGGTGCCGTATGCGGTGCTGGTGCTGGTGCTGACGTTGCGGCCGAGCGGCTTCTTCGGGGTGCGGGAATGAGCGCCGGCGGGGACATTGCGCGTACCCGGGTCGCCCCACCACGCGCCCCGAGCGGGGTCGTCGAGGAGACGCTGCCGGCGGTGGGGCGAGAGGACGCTGCCGATCCGGGGATGCCGAGCGGTGCGACCCAGACCGTCAAGCCTCTCCCGGCCTGGGAGCGGCACCTGCCGAAAGTTTACGTCGTCCTGCTGGCGCTCGCGGTTCTTGGCCTAGCCTTCTTCCCGAGCGTGGCCAACGACTACAGCGTAACGCTGGCGCTGACGGTGCTGCTGACCGTCTGCCTGGCGTCGAGCTGGAACATTATCTCCGGCTTCAGCGGCTACGTCTCGTTCGGGCACGCCGGGTTCTTCGGGATCGGCGCCTACACGGGGGCGCTGCTGATCTACCACGACACGGTCCCCTGGATCCTGGCGGTGCTAGCGGCAGGGGTCGGAACGGCGCTAGTGGCACTGCTGATCGGCTACCCGACGCTGCGGCTGCGGGGTCCCTACTTCGCGATCACCATGCTCGGCCTCAGCGAGCTGGCCCGGATCGTGGTCACGGCCTGGGATTCGCTCACGTTCGGCGGTTCGGGGGTCTATCTGCCGATCCTCTACGAGCGGAGCGAGCGGCTGACCAACTACTACGCGATGCTGATTTTGGCAGTCCTCGTAGTTCTGGTTTCCTACACGGTCGGGACATCGGCCTTCGGGTTGCGGTTGCTGGCGATTCGGGACGACGAGGGCGCCGCGCAGGCGATGGGCGTCAATACCACTGGTCACAAGATTGCCGCCTTCACCCTCAGCTCGTTCTTCCCGGGGGCCGCAGGCGCGATCTACGCCCGACACAATGGATATATCGACCCACCGACCTTTTTCGCCGTGATCTGGAGCATTCGAGCGATCTCCACCTCGATCCTCGGGGGGCAGGGGACGATTCTGGGACCGATCATCGGCGCGGTGGTCCTAACGCTCGTCTCCGAGCAGGTCTGGGCGCTGGACCCGAACGCCTACCAGATCATCTTTGGCGCATTGATTGTGCTGGTGGTGCTGTTCATGCCCGGCGGGTTGATCGCGCTCGGGCAGCGGTGGGGCTGGCTGCTGCGGAGCCGCCGGCTGTGAGCGGCGGGACGCCGGTGGTACCTCGGGAGTCGACACCCGAACGGCCTTCACCCCCAACCCCTCTCCCAACCGTGGGAGCGGGGGGACATGGTGGGGATGGTGCGCCAATTCTGGAAGTGCGGGGGGTTTCGAAGCGGTTCGGGGGGTTGCAGGCGCTGAACGACGTGGACCTGACGGTGCGGCCGGGTCAGGTGACAGGGGTGATCGGGCCGAACGGGTCCGGCAAGTCGACGCTGTTCAACGTGATCACCGGGGTGGCGCGGGCTGACCGAGGCAGCATCAGGTTCCGGGGCACGGAGATCGCCAGATTGTCCCCGGACCGAATTAACCGCCTAGGGTTGGGGCGCACGTTTCAGCTCACCCGGCTGTTCGGGCAGCTGAGCGCGTTTGAGAACCTGGTGGTGGTGGCGCGGGGCAACCGAGCCTCGGCGGGGACACGGGCGGACGAATTGCTGGACCTGGTTGGTCTGCGGCACGTGCGGGACGAGTACGCCGCCAACCTTTCCTACGGACAGCAGAAGCTGGTGGAGTTCGTGCGCCTGATGATGAGTGATCCCAGCCTGGTGCTGCTGGACGAGCCGTTCGCCGGGGTGAACCCGACGATGGAGCGGCGGCTGCTGGAGCAGATGGACGGCTGGCTGGCGGCGGGTAAGACGGTTCTGGTGACCGACCACGAGATGAAGATCATGATGGAGATCTGCTCCGAGATCGTCGTCTTGGACCACGGGGAGACGATCGCGCGGGGGACGCCGGAGGAGGTGCGGGCGGACCCGCGGGTGATGGAGGCCTACTTTGGCCGTTGAGGTTGCGCCCGCACCGGGCATGCGGCACACCGGCGACATGCCGCCGATCCTCCAGGTGCAGAGCATCGACGCCGCCTACGGCAAAGTGCAGATCCTGCACGGCGTCTCACTCGATGTCTACCCGGGCGAGGTGGTCAGCATCATCGGGCCGAACGGCGCGGGCAAAAGTACTGTGTTGAAAGCGATCATGGGGTTCCTGACGCCGTCTGCGGGAGAGATCATCTTTGACGGGGGGACAATCACGGGGCTCCGGACCGATCTAGTGGTCCGCCGCGGCATCGCCTACGTGCCCCAAGGTCGGATCGTTTTTAAGGATATGAGCGTGGTTGAGAATCTGGAGATGGGGGCCTACGCCGTCTCGGATAAGGCGCAGGTGCGGCGGACGATGGAGCAGGTGTTTCAGATTTTTCCGCGGCTCGGGGAGCGACCGAAGCAGGCGGCGGGGACCATGAGCGGCGGCGAGCAGCAGATGCTGGCGATGGGTCGGGCGCTGATGGTGGAGCCGCGGGTGGTGCTGATGGACGAGCCGTCGCTGGGCCTGGCGCCGAGGTTCGTAGAGTTAGTTTTCGAGAAGATCGGGGAACTGAAGGCAGGCGGGATGACCCTCCTGCTGGTGGAGCAGAACGCCGTCAAATCGCTCTCGATCAGCGACCGTGGGTATGTACTGGAGTTGGGCCGGAACCGCTTTACCGGCCCGGGTGACGCCCTCCTCGCCGACGAGCGGGTGCGTCGGCTCTATCTGGGAGGGTAAGTCGCGGGGAGCAGAGGCTAAGGACCGGTCGGCGATAGGCGTCAGCCCGGCTCCTTGACCAGGGGGACGTGCATCACTATCATTGGGAAAGGATAGGACCGCCCCGGGCGCGGGTGCGGCGTCCCCAACTCCCGATACCACCTGGAGGATCCAGCGCGATGGTAGCGACGACCCCGATGATCACGATGACCCCCGAGGCGGTCGCCCAGCTCAAGAGCTTCCTGGCCGAGCAGGGTACGCCGGAGCACGGCCTGCGCGTCTTCGTCGCGCCGGGCGGTTGCTCGGGGCTCCAATACGGCATGACGGTTGACGAGGCGGCCGAGGACGGCGACGAGGTCATCGAGACCGAGGGCGTCCGCGTCCTGGTCGATAACTTTAGCGCCATGTACCTCTCCGGCGCTGAGATCGATTACGTCAACTCTCTCATGGGTGGCGGCTTCACGGTCCGGAACCCGAACGCGGTGGCGAGCTGCGCGTGCGGCCACTCGTTCGACACTGGCGGCAACGCTCCCACCTCGCAGGGCTGCGGCTGCGGCCACTAAGCCGGCGGGTAGGACCGGGCAGCGGGCCCGGGCGACTTATAAGATGACCAGACCGGCGGCGGGGAGTGTTCCCGCCGCCGGTTTCGTGCGTCGGAGCGGTCCGAAGCTGGGCCAGGGTGGGGCCGAGCGTCCAAGATCGTGTCCAATGTGTCGTCCGATACCAATCCGGTGGTTGACGCATTACGTATACTATCTGTGAAGGACATCACGAACGCTTCCCGGATCGATGGTCCCCGCGATAGACTGCCGCGATCTTTCCGGCGAGGTGAGCCGTAGCCGGCGCCACGTCGTCTCGGTTAGCCATGCCACCCGTCGCCGAGACGGGGTGGAACCTATCTTGCGCGGTGGAGGGTCGAGGGTCGCGTCGAGCCGCTCGGGCGTCGTCGCGTCCAGGGACAAGGCGCGTCGATCTGCTCTCGCCGTTCCGCGGCGCCACCGCACTACCCAGGAGCCTTGATCTGATGAGCGACTCGCTACAGACCTACGATGTGGGCAAGATCGACGACCTGGTCGCCAACACGGTTGGCCGGGACGAGAAGATGGAAATCCCGGAAGAGATCAAGACCCAGCTGGCCGACGCGATCGAGCCGGAGCCGGATCTTGAGCGGGATCTCGATGTTCTCCAGCGCCTTGACCCCAACTTCATCAACGATCCGGTGCGGCTCTACCTGCGCGAGATCGCGGAGACGCCGCTGCTGAACCATGCTCAGGAGATCGACCTGGCGCAGCGGGTCGAGGGCGGGGAACTGGCGGCGACGCAGCTTTTTGTGCGGGCGAACCTGCGGCTGGTGGTGTCGATCGCCAAGCGGTACGTGAACCGCGGTCTGACCCTGCTGGACCTGATCCAGGAAGGCAACATCGGCCTGATGCGCGCGGTCCAGAAGTACGACTGGCGCAAGGGCTTCCGGTTCAGCACCTACGCGACCTGGTGGATCCGGCAGGCGATCACCCGCGCGATCGCCGATCAGAGCCGGACGATCCGCCTGCCGGTCCACATGGGTGACTCGATCTCCCGCTATCGCAAGACCCTCAACCTCCTGGCCCAGGATCTCGGCCGGCAGCCGACGCCGGAAGAGGTGGCTGAGGCGATGGCCGTCCAGCCGGAGAAGATTCACCAGATCGTGCAGGCCGCGCAGCGGACGATCTCCCTGGAGACGCCGATCGGCAATGAGGACGACACGAGCCTTGGCGACCTGATCGCCGACGAGGTGTCGGAGACCCCGTACGAGGCGGCCAGCGAGTCGATGCTGAAGCGGGACGTCAACGCCGCCCTGGATACCCTGACGGCACGGGAGAAGCTGGTGTTGCAGCTCCGGTTCGGGCTGGGCCAGGGGCACCAGCACACGCTGGCGGAGGTGGGCGAGCAGCTCCAGATCAGCCGGGAGCGGGTGCGGCAGATCGAGAACGAGGCACTGCAGAAGCTGCGCCGCCTCGACGGCGACCGCCTCTTCGCCTACCACCAGGAGCTGTAGACGACAGTAGTCAGACGCCAGCCACCACAAGAGAACGAGGGGATGGCCGGTTCGGCCATCCCCTCGTTCTCTTGTGGTGGCTGGACAATAGAGGTGGCCGTCGTCCCGAGCGGGGGTAATCCCTACGCTCGGACCCTGAAACCGGCTAAAAGCGGCTGACAGTAGTCTTGTTGGTAAAGCCGCCGGGGTTAGGCCGAGAAAATTCGGTTCCACTCCAGGAGGCGGACGTCGGTGATGATGCCCGCGACGGCGGTGTAGGGGTCGGCGTCGAGCAGGGCTTGGGCCTCAGTCTGGTCGGTGGCTTCGTAGATGATGAGGGCACCGGAGTCGTCGGACCAGGGACCGGATTCGTGGAGCTTACCCTCGGCGAGTAATTGCTGCAGGTAGGCACGGTGGTGTGGCCGGGCCTCCATCCGTTTCTCCGCGTCCCCGAAGGTGACGATTGCCGCGAACTTGGCCATCGGATTGCATCCTCTCCTCGCTCGTCGCGTTGTCGCCGACTGTCGCTGTCTTGTCCTGTCCGGACGGCTGCCGTAGTCTACCTGCAGTCCCGCCTTCATGGACCCGTTGCCGTGCTTCTTGGGGCCGGCGTGCACGTTCTCGTGAGGGGGACGGGCCGCATGGGCCGTCGCGCGACGCGGGGCACGGTGCGGCGGGAGGGGCGGCGATCTCGGGGGAAGGGCAACGGTGAGCAGCGCGACCGGCCGAGCGAGGCGCGAGACGGAGCGGGAATTGGGCGACGGTCTCGACCAGGAGCCCGACTTGGCCGGGCCCGTCGAGGTCGTGCCGCTGCGTCGGCAGTACCTGCAGATCAAGGGGCGCTACCCGGACGCGCTGCTCTTCTTCCGCCTGGGCGACTTCTACGAGACGTTCGACGGCGATGCGGAGACGGCGGCGGCCGTGCTCGACATCGTGCTCACCTCGCGGGAGATGGGCAAGGGGCTGCGGGTGCCGATGGCCGGCATCCCCTACCACGCGGCGGAAGGCCACATCGCCCGGTTGATCGCGGCCGGGCACAAGGTGGCGGTCTGCGAGCAGGTCGGGGAGGTCACCCGTGGGCGCGGTCTGGTCGAGCGCGACGTGACTCGGGTCGTCACGCCCGGCACGGTCGTCGACCCTACGCTGCTGGACGCCCGCGCCAACAACTACATCGTGTCCGTGGTCGCGGAGGGGAAGCGGGCCGGGGTCGCCTACGCGGACGTCACCACGGGCGAGTTCGCGACGACGGAGATCGCCGGCGGATCACCGGACGAGGCGCTCCTGGCGGCCGGGCGCGAGCTGCTGCGCCTGCGGCCGGCGGAACTGGTGCTGCCGGCGGGCGGGTTCGACGACGCGCCGCTGCCGGAGGCGTCCTGGCTGCCGGAGGGGGTGAGCCGGAGCAGGACGGAGGCGTGGCGGTGGCGGCCGGACCGGGCGGGGGAGGCGCTGGCGCGCCACTTCCGGGTGGAGTCCCTGGAGGGGTTCGGCTGCGCGGGCAAGCCGCTGGCCGTCCGCGCCGCCGGCGGGTTGCTCCAGTACCTGGCCGACACCCAACTCTCGGGACTCGACCAGATCGCTTCGCTGGCCACCTACGCGGTCGACGGCTTCATGACGCTGGACGCCCAAACCCGGCGCAACCTTGAGCTTGCCGAGAGCGCCCGCGGCGACAAGCGGCACAGCCTGATCGCGGTGCTGGACCAGACCCGGACCCCGATGGGAGCTCGCCTGCTGCGGCGGTGGGTGGGGCAACCGCTGCTCGACCTGGGGGAATTGCGGACGCGGCAGGATGGCGTGGCGCGGTTCCACGCTGATGCCCTGGCCCGGGCGGAGCTGCGAAAGGCGCTGGGGAGCGTCGAGGATATCGAGCGGCTGGTCAACCGGGCGGTGACCGGCATCGCCGGACCGCGAGATCTGGCGACGCTGCGGGTGTCACTGGCGGCGCTGTCGGGCCTAGCTGCGATGGCGGAAGGAACGCCGGGTGCCTCGCCCGTGCCGGGCTGCGCGGAGGTGCTGGGGCTGCTGGAGACGGCGATCGCCGAGGATCCGCCTGCCACGCTCGGCAAGGGGGGCGTGCTGCGACCGGGGTACGCCGCCGAGCTGGACGGGCACCGGGCCCGGGCGCGGGAAGCGCGGGAGTGGATCGCGGGGCTGGAGCGGGCCGAGCGGGAGCGGACGGGGATCAAGTCGCTCAAGGTCGGCTACAACAAGGTCTTCGGGTACTACCTGGAGGTCACGACGGCCGCGCTCGCCGCGGCCGAGCGGGAGCGGGCCGCGGCGGGCAACGGCGTGCCTCCCGAGCCAGTCCTGCCGGCCGAGTACATCCCCAAGCAGAGCTTGGCCAACGGCACCCGCTACTTCACGCCGCGCCTCAAGGAGTACGAGACGGTTGTCCTTTCGGCCCAGGAGACACTGGCCGAGATCGAGACCGATGTCTTCCGGCGGGTGATGGGCCAAGTCGCGGCCCAGGCGGGGCGGCTGCTGCAGGCGGCGCAGGCGGTCGCCTACCTGGACGTGGTCGCGGCGCTGGCGGAGGTCGCGGTCGCGCGGGACTACGTGCGGCCGGAGCTGGACGAGGGCGGGGCGATCGAGATCGTGGCTGGCCGCCACCCGGTGCTGGAGACGGTGCTGGGGCGGGGGGAGTACGTCCCCAACGATGCCCATCTGGACACCGAGAGCGCGCAGGTCGTGATCCTGACCGGCCCGAACATGGCTGGCAAGAGCAGTTGGCTGCGCCAGGTGGCCCTGATCTGCCTGCTGGCCCAGATCGGCTCCTTCGTGCCGGCGAAGCGGGCGCGGATCGGCCTGATCGACCGGATCTTCACCCGGATCGGGGCGCAGGACGACATCGCGACGGGCCAGAGCACCTTCATGGTGGAGATGCTGGAGACGGCGAACATCCTCCACCACGCCACCCGCCGCAGCCTGGTGGTGCTGGACGAGATTGGCCGTGGGACCTCCACCTACGACGGGCTGGCGATCGCGCGGGCGATCGTGGAGTACCTCCACAACACGCCCCGCTTGGGGTGCAAGACCCTGTTCGCGACCCACTACCACGAGTTGACGGAGTTGGACCAGATTCTGCCGCGTGTGCGAACCTGCAAGATGGACGTGCTGGAGGACGGGGAGCGGGTCGTCTTTCTGCGCCAGGTGGTGCCGGGCGGGGCTGACCGATCCTACGGCGTCCACGTCGCCCAGTTGGCCGGGATCCCGCGGGCGATCGTGCGACGGGCGCAGGAGATCCTTCAGGATCTGGAGGCGTCCGGCCGGGTGGGGCCCGGCACGGACCGCGCCAGCCGGCGAGCGGCGATGCGGGCGCCCGTGCCCGTCCCAGCTCCGGACGCGAGCTTCCAGCTGACGTTCTTCGGGCAGCCGGACCCGACGATTGAGGCGCTCAAGGCGCTGGACGTGGAAGCGCTCTCGCCGCTGGAGGCGATCACGAAGCTGTTCGAGCTGCAGCGCCAGGCGCGCGGCGAGGGGAAGACCGGCTAGCTCCAGGGACGAGGACTCTTGAGGGGACCGAACGACGCCGGCTATGTGAACCAGTAAGGAGGTTGACGTCACTCCGGGGCAGCCGCGATGATGCTCATCATCACGGCCTCGACTCCCCATGCTGAGGGCCGACATGGCCAGCGCACCGCTTCCGGACAGCGCCGACACGCTGGTGCGTCCCGACCCGCCGCCATGGCGGGAGCGGTAGGTGGCGGCGCGCGTTCCAACTCCCTTGACCTCACTGATCGGGCGGGAGCGCGAGATCGCGGCCGTCGCCGCAATGCTGGTTGGCAAGAGTGGGCGGCTCGTGACCTTGGTCGGTCCCGGCGGGGTGGGAAAGACGCGCCTGGCGCTGCGGGTGGCTGCCGAGATGGCGGACTCGTTTCCGGACGGCGTGACCTTCGTCTCCCTTGCCCCGATCACCGATCCTCGCGCTGTCGGTTCGACTGTTGCCCAGGCCCTGGGCATGCGGGGGGTGGGCGACGCGCCTTTGACAGACCGGCTCGCGGCATTTCTGGGTGATCGGCACCTGTTGCTTGTGCTGGATAACTTTGAACAGGTCAGCGAGGCTGCGCCGCTCGTAGTCGATTTGCTCGGCGCCTGTCCAAATCTTGCCATGCTCGTGACCAGCCGGGGCCCCCTCCGGGTGTCGGGAGAGCAGCAGTTCCTCGTTCCACCGCTGGCTCTAAATCCCCGGGAAGAGACGTCTGGTACCACCGAATCTGCGGAGATTGAGGCCATTCGCCTCTTTGTCGAGCGGGCCCGGGCGGTCGACTCTGACTTCGTCGTCATGTCCGAAAGCGCCAAGGTGGTGGCGGAAATCTGTCGGCGGCTGGACGGCCTACCCTTGGCCATCGAGTTGGCCGCCGCCCGGGTGAAGGTGCTGCCCCCACCGGCAATGCTGGCGCGGCTGGAGCGGCGATTACCGCTCTTGACGGGTGGCCCCCGGAACATGCCAGCGCGGCAGCAGACGCTGCGCGCGGCCATTGCTTGGGGCTACGACCTGCTCAGCCCGACGGAGCAAGCTCTCTTTCGCTGGCTGGCGGTCTTTGTCGGCGGTTGCCCGCTGGAGGGGGCAGAGGCGCTAGCCGCCGGGATTCAGCCACGTCTTGGCGTCCTGGAAGGCATCGACTCACTGTTGGACCGGAGCTTGTTGCGGCAAGAGACCCTGGACGGAGAGCCTCGCTTCGGGATGCTGGAAACGGTGCGCGAGTTTGCCTTGGAGCGGTTAGAGGAGGCGGGCGAGGAGGATGCGGCCCGGCGGGCCCACGCAGGCTACTACCTCGCACTGGCGGAGATGGCGGAGCCGGAGTTGACGGGACCCGCGCAGATTGCATGGCTAAACCGGCTTGAGGCTGAGCAGCACAATCTGCGGGCCGCATTCGGGTGGACGCTGGAGCGCAACGAGGTCGAGCTCGGGCTTCGGTTGGCGGGTGCCCTGATGCGGTTCTGGGAGCACCATAGTCACTTCAGTGAAGAGCGACGGTGGCTCGACCGGGCACTGACTCGGCGGGAGCAAGTCTCCGCGCCCGTGCGGGCAAAGGCACTCCACACGGCAGGCGTGCTAGCGATGGGGCAGAGCCACTACGTCCAGGCCACGGCCTACCTAAGTGAGAGCCTTGCGCTCTTCCGGAGTCTCGGAGACCGCTATGGTATCGCCTTCGCGCTCAACCGGCTCGGGACGATTGATCTCTATACAGGAGATGTGGAGCGGGCCGAGAGACGCTTCGAGGAGGGCCTGGCGCTGATGCGCGAGGTCGGAGACCAGGACGGCATCGCGGCCCTGCTCGGCCAACTCGGGTATGCGGCGTTGCTTCGAGGGCAGCACGATCGGGCTGTGACCTCCTTCGAAGAAAGCCTTCAGCGATACAGAGACCTGGGCAGTCGTCTCGGCAGCGGCAAGATGCTCGACAACCTGGGCAGGGCGCTTCTTGAGCAGGGTGACGACGCGCGAGCGCTTTGTCTGCTGGAGGAGGGCCTGGATCTCAACCGCGAGGCGGGGAACCGCTGGTACATCGCCGAGTGCCTGGAGGCATTGGCGGTAGCGGAGTCTCGCCTTGGCGCAGCCCGGCGGGGCGCTCAACTATGGGGCGCGGCGGAAGCGCTCCGGGAGACCATCGGCGCGCCCGTCCCCCCCAGCGAGCGAGCCCACAATGAGCGCTGGCTCGCCGAGATTCGGTCCCGATTAGACGATTCTTCGTTCACGACGGCGAGGTCAGAGGGCCGGGCGATGCCCTGGGAGCAGGCCGTCGCGAGGGCAGCGGCAGATGACCGCCTGCTGCCACCAAGTTCGCCGATCATAACCGGCAACGGGGGGCACGAACTGCTCACCCCGCGCGAGCACGAGGTTCTGCGCTTGCTCGCGGCAGGGCACTCCAACCGAGCGATTTCCGAGGCCCTGTTCATCAGCGTGCCGACGGTGAAGGTTCACGTGACGAACCTCCTCACCAAACTGGGGGTGGAATCACGCTCCGCCGCAGCAGCTCAAGCTCATCGACTTGGCCTCGGCTGAGACTAACCACAAGTGATCCTCCAACCCGGCTCGGCGCTGGCACGGAGCCGCCGCGGGGTGATTCCAGGGCCGAATGATGATGTCCGGTGGCTGCCCGGTGCCGATCCGGCCCCCGTCCGGCCCACCCACGCCCGTCGACCGGAGTGCTAGGGGCACAAGGCCAATCCCCACGGCCGCCGAAACCGCCACGTCTCTCTCTAGCGTTCTCGGACCGAGTCGCCGCGTACTTGAGATGCCCGGATCCTCCACACGGATACGTATTAAGACGGATGGCATGAGGCCGGTGAGGACGTATGGTGGTTATACCGCCACATGATCCTCTTGGGACCGCGTCCACCCCGGGGTCAGGCGATCCCACGTTAACAACCTTCCAGATCGTCAAACTGGATACGACGCGAAGGTGGTTCCGCTGCCGGTGACGGGAGAGCGTGGAGACAAAGGAGGATGGGGCCATGACACTAGCCCACCCGAGCGTTCTCTTGCAGGCCAAATCCGAGGCTGAGGCGCGAGAGCAAGACCTCCAGCTCCTCTTAGCGCGGACCGAGTCCAGCCCGCGTCCTCCCAGGGGCATAGCTGTCGGTGCGGTCGTGC
>JAUJMG010000287.1 GCA_030446955.1 Thermomicrobiales bacterium | reverse complement strand
GGTAACCTGCTCTATCCCGTTCGTGCCGTCGCTAGGTTGGTTGGCTTGTGCTCGTGCACTAGCTCTGCTCACCCGGACCCGTCAATGACTGCAGGTAGCTGGCGCGGTCCCGGTCCTGCCTGGGATCGGCAGGGAGCGGCCACAGGGCAATCGCATTATGGAAGGGGGCGATGAGGGGCGTGCCAGGGGATAGTGATGGACGTGAACCGGTGTATCCCCGTGGAGGCCCGCGATGCATGCCCGCTCTGACCACTCGTTGCGCGTGCACTTTGCCAACCTGCCCGACCCCCGCGTCGATCGCGCCAAGCGCCACGAGTTGCTCGACGTCGTGACGATCGCGATCTGCGCAGTCCTCTGCGGCGCCGACTCCTGGGTCGACATCGAGCTGTTCGGCCGCAGCAAGGAGGGGTGGCTGCGCACGTTCCTGGCCTTGCCCAACGGCATCCCCTCGCATGACACCTTCGGCCGCGTCTTTGCCGCCCTCGATCCCGCCGCCTTCCAGCGCTGCTTCCTGGGATGGGTTCAGGCCGTGGCGGGGGCCGCCGAAGGGCAAGGAATCGCCATCGATGGCAAGACCGCCCGGAGGTCGCATGATCGCCCAATGGGGCGAGAGCCCCTCCATCTGGTCAGCGCTTGGGCAACCACGCCGGGCTTGGTGCTCGGGCAGGTGGCCACCGACACCCACTCCAACGAGATCACCGCGATTCCGGCGCTCCTGGACGCCCTGATCCTGGAGGACAGCATCGTCACGATCGACGCGATGGGCTGCCAAAGCGCGATCGCAGCGCAGATCGTGGAGCGTGGCGGCGACTACGTCTTGGCGCTCAAAGACAATCAGCCGACCCTGCACGAGTTGGTCGCCCACCACTTCACGGCGGTGGCGGAGGACGTGACGGGGCTGGCCCAGGACTGTTCCACCTCTATCAGCAAGGACCACGGGCGGCTGGAGGTGCGCCGGTGCTGGGCGACCGACGACCCGGCGGTGCTGGAGGGGCTCGACCCGGAGCGGACCTGGTCCGGCCTGGCCAGCATCGCCTGCATTGAGGACGAGCGGCGCATCGACTCGCAGATCACCCGCGCGCGGCGCTACTACCTGTCCAGTCTGCCGGCCGCGGCGGCACGCCTTGCCGCGGCCGTGCGGGGGCATTGGGGCATTGAGAACCGGCTCCACTGGGTGCTGGACGTCGCCTTTCGTGAGGACGAGTGCCGGGTCCGCACCGGGCATGCGCCCGCGAACTTCGCGGTGCTGCGCCACATTGCCCTCAACCTGCTGCGGCAAGAGCCGTCCCTCAAGGTCGGCATCAAGGCCAAGCGCCTCAAATGCGGGTGGGACGAGGCCTATCTGCTCAAGGTCCTTGCCCCCTGACATGCGATCGCCCTGGGAGCGGCCACTGACGTTGACACGTTTTCTCGCAGGCTGCTAGACTAAACAATACGTACAGGGCCGCGTCTGGGGACGTGTGTAGCGTCTGAAAGGCCGGGTCCGAGTGCGGGAAGGCGGAGCAACCGGAGGGTTGGCTTCGTAGGCGTTGATCGGGAGTAGTAGGCTCCATTGGCAAGCGAGTCGCCGGTTGGTGCGAGGCGACGGTAGGGGCCGAACTCGCCCGTGAGCTGCGTGAGTGATGCCCTTCTTGGGTCTAGTCCACGCCGGATGACCTCCGTTATCGGGTTCAGAGCGGATCGGCAGAAGGCTTAGGGAGGCGGCGACAACCGGACCCTGCGGGGCTGTAGCTCAGCTGGGAGAGCGCAACACTGGCAGTGTTGAAGTCAGGGGTTCGAGTCCCCTCAGCTCCACCCGCTTCTCGTCCGGATGGTTGACCCTTCCTGAGTGCCGATCAAGCAGGGTGGTACCGCGGAAGCGAGCCATTCGCGTGGCAGCCTTTCGTCCCTGACCGGGACGAAAGGCTGTTGTCGTTAACGGTGGTGAGGCACAGTTCTGAGCGGTCTTCAATGGCCGCCATTTCGCTGGACGTGCAGCGCGTCCCGCGGTAGAGGCGATGATGATGACAGAGATCAAGGATTCCGTGGTCGAGAGAGGTCGCGATCGAGAGCCTAGAGCACCCGACCACGTGGAGCGGTACGACGCCGGCATCGTGGAAAGCAAGTGGCGGGCATGCTGGGAGGCTGACGGACTCTATCGGGTCGACGATGCCGACCCGAGGCCCAAGTGGTACTCCCTGACCATGTACCCCTATCCATCCGGCACGCTCCACGTCGGGCACTGGTACGCCTTCTCCATTCCGGACGTGTACGCGCGCCTCCAGCGCATGCGCGGCTACAACGTGCTCTTCCCGATGGGGTTCGACGCCTTCGGCCTTCCGGCTGAGAACGCCGCCATCCGGCATGGAATCCATCCGGCGCCTTGGACCTTCGAGAATATTCCGCGCATGCGCGATCAGTACCGCCAGATGGGCGCAATGATCGACTGGTCGCGGGAGGTGATCACCTGCACGCCAGAGTACTACCGCTGGAACCAGTGGTTGTTTCTGAAGATGCTCGAACGTGGCCTTGCCTACCGGGCGAATGGATCCGTCTGGTGGTGCCCGAACGACCAGACGGTGCTGGCCAATGAGCAGGTCCTTGAAGGCAATGTCTGCGAGCGGTGCGGTGCCTCAGTCTCGAAAAGGGATCTGGAGCAGTGGTATTTCCGGATCACGGACTATGCGGAGGAGTTGCTCCACGACACGGAGGCGCTGGACTGGCCCGAGCGGGTCAAGACCATGCAACGCAACTGGATTGGTCGCTCGGAAGGCGCACGGCTGTCGTTCACCTTGGAGACCGGTGATCGTGTCGAGGTTTTCACCACCCGCCCCGACACCGTCTGGGGAGCCACATTCATGGTTCTCGCTCCCGAGCATCCTCTGGTGGAGAGGCTGACGTCGGAGGAGCAACGAGCGGCAGTCCAGGCCTACGTTGAGCAGGCTCGGCGACAGACGGACATCGAGCGGATGTCGACGGATGCGACACGGGAGAAGTCTGGGGTCTTTACCGGTGGCTACGCGATCAACCCCGTGACGGAGGAACTCATCCCGGTCTGGATCGCCGACTACGTCCTAATGGGGTACGGCACCGGAGCCATCATGGCGGTACCTGCTCACGATGAGCGGGACTTTGCGTTCGCTCGAGCGTTTGACCTGCCGATTCGGGTTGTTATCCAGCCGGAGCAGGGGGAGCCCCTCGAACCCGGCACGATGGAGCAGGCGTACCACGGACCTGGCCGCCTGGTGAATAGCGGACCCGTCGACGGCTCTCCCGTACCGGCCGGCATTCCATCGGTTATTGATTGGCTTGAGAAGCGGGGGAGAGGGCGGCGGGAAGTTAACTATCGTCTTCGAGATTGGCTCATCTCGCGCCAGCGCTACTGGGGCACGCCCATCCCCGTGATCTATTGCGATGCCTGCGGCATGGTGCCCCTGCCGGAAGAACAGCTACCCGTATTGCTGCCGCTGGATGCTGCCTTCGAGCCGACCGGTCAGAGCCCACTGACGACCCACGAGGAATTCCTCCGGACCTCATGTCCTAACTGCGGCGGGCCGGCCCGGCGTGAGACGGACACGATGGACACCTTCGTCGACTCGTCCTGGTACTGGTTCCGCTACACCAGCCCCGACGAGCGCACGCTGCCCTTTGACCCGGCTACGGCGAAAGCCTGGTGCCCTGTCGACCTCTACTGCGGCGGTATCGAGCATGCCATCTTGCACCTGCTCTACGCGCGGTTCTTCACCAAGGTCTGCCGAGACCTCGGGCTGATCGACCATGGGGAGCCATTCCTCCGCTTACGGAACCAGGGCATGATCTTGAGTGAGGAAGGAACCAAGATGAGCAAGAGCCGGGGCACCCAGGTTGCCCCGGACGACCTCGTCTCCGCCCACGGTGCGGATGCGCTGCGACTCCATCTGATGTATCTGGGCCCGTGGGATCAGGGCGGGCCGTGGAACTCGCGCGGCATCGTCGGAATGGAGCGCTTGATCCGAACCGTTTTCCAGATCGTGGTCGAAACCGCAGGGAATGAAGGCAGCGACTCCGACGCGGACGCTGAGGAGGCGCTGCGTCGTCTCACCCATCGGACCATCGAGCGGGTCACGACCGACCTGGACGACTTTCAGTTCAACACCATGGTGGCAGCACTGTACGAGTTCACGAACGAGTTGAAGCGACTGAAGGATGGGCCGGCGGCGCGGACGGGCGCTTGGCGAGAGGCGATCGAGACCTTGGTGCTCCTGATGGCGCCGAGCACCCCCTATGTGGCGGAGGAGCTGTGGGAACGGCTTGGCAAGCCCTATTCCGTACACACCCAACCATGGCCCGTCTTCGATCCCGCGCTAACGCAGGAACTGCTCGTTGAGCTGGTCGTGCAGGTGAACGGGAAGGTGCGGGACAAGCTAACCGTGCCGGCCGCGATCTCTGAGGAACGAGCACGGGAACTCGCGCTTGCAAGCGACCGGGTGCAAGAGTTTGTGAACGGCAAGGATCCGGTGCGTTTCATCTACGTGCCGGGACGGCTTGCCAACATCGTGGTGAGATAGCCTACTCACACGTTGACGGAGCTGGGGGTTGAGGAACGCCCTCGGGCGTTTGTCGAGCGCGTAGGGCGTTGCCGGCGAGACGAGCAGGGAGGAACTCCAAGCGTTATGACTGTTGTCCTGAGTCCCGATGAGATTGATGCGCTGCGCCGGATCGACAGTCCTACCATCGCGAATGCCATTGAAACCTTCCAGTTGCGGCCGCGTGTAACTGGCTACGTCGGCTACGATATCCGATGCATTTTCCCCGACTTACCACCCATGGTGGGGTATGCGGTCACCTGCACGGTGGACAGCACGACTGAAGGGCGGGAGGGAATCGGATTCAACCGGCTCTACGAGTTGCTCGCCGACGCGCCGAAGCCGGCCGTGGTCGTGATGAAGGATGTCGGATCGGACCGGCTGCATTCATGCCATGCAGGTGAGGTGATGTCCACCCGGATGAAGGGGCTGGGAGCCGTCGGCATTCTGACCGACGGCGGGCTGCGCGATGCTCGGGAGGTCGCCGCACTGGGTGGCTTTCAGTACTTCTGTGCCGGTTTGGTGGTCTCGCATGGAAACCCGATCTGCGTGAGCGTCGGTGACGACGTCACGATCTCGGGGATGAACGTCAAGCCTGGCGACCTCCTGCATGGTGATGTCAACGGGGTGGTTCATATCCCTGATGCCTGCGCCAGCGAGGTGGCTGCCGCGGCCTACCGTGTTTGGGCGCGCGAGGGTGAAACCATGCGCCAGATCCAGGCAAGCAACGGGGCTGTCTCGGGCAGGGCAGAACTCAGCCATTAGGAGTGGCCTTCGTTCGATCCTGTTACGGCGGGCGTGGTATCGCCCTCGCTACGGGTTTACTAGGCTCAGTCGTGCCGATCCTCGCGCGGAGGTGCGTTCATCTCGTCTTGGCCGTATAGAAGCGCCTTGACTCCTGGGTCAGCCTAGGCGAACACAACCAGCCGTCTGCAACAGTGAAGGGTGCCTGGCGAATTTTTGCCAGGCACCCTTCACGCTTCCGGATCCCCCTCGAACCCCTTGGTTGCTAGTCGGCGGCTGCGGGTTCCTTTACGTCTTCAAACGGTCGCGACCAGCGCAAGTTGATATTGCGGTTGGCGCCTACCTCGTCGAGGCGCGTGTACTCTGTTCGGTGAGGGGC
>JAUJMG010000286.1:4289-5674 GCA_030446955.1 Thermomicrobiales bacterium | reverse complement strand
CCCAGGCGAAGCTGCTGCACGGGTTCGGTCCCCGCGAGCGACTTCACCTCGCCAACGACGACGACGCCATCTGCCATCCAGGCGATATCGAAATCTGGTTCGTGTGGCGATGGTGATCGCGCCTCGAGGTCGTGCTGCCGCAGGAACTCGGCAAGTCCGTTCTGCACTCCGGCATGAGCAGCGAGGGCGCGTTCCTGAGTTGATGTGTCGAACGTGAAGACGTCAGCGGGCCGAACGGACGGGTTCTGCCTCGCCTTGATGTACCGACGTCCGACCGAAGCCAGGGAGAAGGCGGTTGCTTCAGCCTTCAGTAAAAACGGTAGGTCAGTCGCGAGTACGCCGGTCCCAGTGAGGTCGACGGAGATTCGAATTCGCTTGTGCTTGTTCCCTCCTGGTCGACCGTCTGCGACCTTGCTAGCCACTGTGCGCTGCTGTTCAGTGATCCGTATCCGTAGGGCTGCGGGGTCGGTATCCTTCGATAACGGCAACGGGTAGGGCAGGGGAATAGTCCGTTTCCGAAGCGGCATCTGCAGAGCGACCGTCGAGTCCACGGTGATGATGCGGATCATGGCGCCGATGTCGGCAAGTGTGCCGAGGAGTCGCTCAAGGACGACGAAGTACTCCGTGTTCCTTCCCTGACCAGACCGCGGCTTGCCGGAGCGTGAATACAGGACGATGTCGACGCCGTCGCTCGTTGCCTCGACCTCGAACTCTGCGTCGAGGACTCTGCCGAATTCGTCAACCAGCCGCATAGGACCGTCCTCGGCGACTCGTTGGAGCCTGCCCGCGGGCGCGCATCAGCTGGCCTTGCGGCAGCACGTAAGCCCGCGCAGGACCGCCCCGATTCCTTCGACCCCACTCTGGTTGAGAGTCGCGGCATAGGGACCGCCGTACAGGCTTATCAGCACGCAGATCAGTAGTTCGGACGCGGTTCCTGCCTCAAGGGGGAACGCCGGCGTGGATTCGGGATGGGCGCGAGCCTGTACGGGGAGACTGTACGCGTTCCCGCTTGCGAAATCCGTGATCGGCTGAGCGTGGTAGTAGTCGTGACGCCCCACGTCCTCGCCTGAGCCGTGTGGGGCCTCGTAGCGGAAGCCGATTCCGTCGACCAGATCGACCTTGGGGTCTCTGAAGTACAGACCGAGGTAGAGATGAAGTGCCCGGCCACCAGGATCGCGGAAGTCCCAACGCGGGGAGAGCATGGGGATTGCCAGGTCACCCGTTATCACCGGTTCTAGCCAGAGCGAACATCGCGGTAGTCGACCATCGATCTTACCGGAGTGTTGGTCGACCGCCATTGCTCCGATGAGCCGCTCATCGAGTTGGGGATGCCTGACCGCAGCCCCGTAGACCTCCTCATCGATGGTCCCATCTTCGACTCGCTC
>JAUJMG010000286.1:0-4189 GCA_030446955.1 Thermomicrobiales bacterium | reverse complement strand
TGCGGGAATGCGCATGACGAGATGCGGAGCGTCGATGATGACCTCCTGCATTGGCAGGAGCGTCTGAGCGAACCAACTGGCGACGCGAGCGGCGGCCACTCGTGCAGTCATCGCGTCCGGTAGAGGCTCCGGAAGTCGGGCGCCGTGATCTGAGGTAGCGACGAAGTCCCGAAAGGTGGTCTGAACTGGAGACTGGTCACCCTCAAGGAACTCAAGCACGGAGCGCGGCAGGCTCGCTTCGATTGAGGTGAGGCCGAGGTGCTCAAGGATCGGTTGATCCAGGCACCCCTCAAGGGAGGAGCAGCGATCCTGGAATGCGTCAAGCTCCTCAACTAGCTGCGGCCAGGACCACGGCCGAAAGCCCGACCGACGCGAGGACCAGAGTCCTGGATTGCCGATCTGGTTGCTGCGAATATTAACGTCCGCGTAGGACTCGGGGTGACCGGCCAGTGACAGATCGAAGCCAGCCTTGAACTGGTTCATACCGATGATGAGTCCGCACAGGGAGAAGCACCTGGCCAGGTAGGCGATGGCTTCGCCGGTGATGAACCGTCCCTCCTCTAGCAGGGTGAGGTCGTAGTCGAGCACCAGCACATCGACGGAGTCGAATGGGTGAGAACCGCTCCACTCCTCGCCAGCGAATGCCGTAGCTCGCCGGTGCTCAAGTGCTGCGATCGCTTCCTTGAACTCGTGGACGCCCAAGGCGGTCACGCCATCTGACCCCACTGCGCCGCGGATGTCGCCGAGCCAGTCCTCGACTTCCTCACGCCGATCGTCACATAGAAGCACTCGAATAGTCATAGCTACTCCGTCCAGGCCAGCTCGAATGCGGTTGAGTAACCCTCGTCGGGCTCAATGAACGCGACGGAGCAGTTGGCACTACGCGCGATCATTCTCACGATAGACAATCCCAAGCCCGTGCCTCCGAGCCCAAGCATTCGACGCTCAGACGAGAGCTGCGTGTGCCGCACAAAAGGCTCAAAGAGCTCGTCGGCAGACTTGAGATCAACGCCGGCGCCGGTGTCTTCGACCAGGATCGACTTCCGCCGGCCCGCCACCCTCGATTTGATCGTGATTTCCTGCACCGGGGCGTCCAACAGCGCGTTGGTGGCGTTGACCAGCACGTTCTGGAACAGCGCGGACCAGTCCGCAAAGCGCGCTGACGGGAGGAGGAGATCGTCAATGACTTCGATCGATATAGGAATGCCTCGGAGGAGCATCCTGGAGTGATCGACGACGGTCAGTACGAGCTCAAGGGCCTTGAGACGTTCCCTGCGCCCGCGGTCCTCCTCGTCAAGCAACGGGGCGAACAGCCGGCGTGTGCTGCTGATGCGATCGACGAGGATGCTGAGTCGGTCTGCCGCCTCGGCAAACGTCTGCGACGCGCTGTCCCCGCCCCGGGCGGCGCGACGAAATCGTGCCGACAAGCGCCGTATGTCCTCAAGCTGGAGGCTCACTTCATGCTCCGTCGCGAGCGCCGCCATGCCTGCGGTCGCCAGAGAGCCCAAAAGCGCGGCCTCGCTCTCCAAGACCGCCAGTTCTGCGCGGCCCGCACGTTGGACCGACCTCACTGCGCGATCGATTGCCTCAAACGCGTTAGTCGGCATGTCGTCCCGGTACCGCTTGAGGAGATGCGCAAGCCCATCGAGGCTGCTCGGTAACGGCTGGACGTCGCGTCGTCGACTAGCGTCCTTAAACGCTCGACGGGCTTCCTCCATCGCGTAGTAGTCGAGTGCCCATCGCACTGTCCGTGTAAGCCCCTCGAATGCGCGATTGCCCACGAGGCGATCCCGTGACATCTGAATCTCAAGTCGCTCCGCCGGGTCATCGACGGGATGGTTCCGTTCCAAGCCCGTATCGACGTTTACCACACCGAAGAGCCGTGTATTGGTTGGCAGGAAGTTCAGGCCCTCCGGGACCTGGAGGTCCGTCGGGAGGAGGGCTGAGCGAGAGAGTCGGTGCGAGTGGTCGGCCTCGACCCGCAACCAGTCTGTGTCCGCGCCGTAGTAGGGAAGGTGGAACCCGGCGTCGTAGATATGAACGCCGCCATTCCTACTGAGATACTCCCTTGCCTCACCCACGCGGATCCCGTACCGCTGTTTGTGGTGAAGGCTGTAGACCCGGACCTCGAACTGGACTGACGTGATTGCGGCATCGTCAATCTCGTATCTGACCTGTTTCGGTGCCTCACCTTCGAATTCAACAGTTAGGCACACCTCAAGACCGCCAGAGGCGGTCGCGCCAACCGACTGTCCCCGTAGCCGGGCATGCCAAAGGTGTAGCCAAGCACGCATCTGCTGGTCGAAGCGCTCCACCAAGTTCTCATCTGCTGACTGCAGGTCTACGCAGAAGTCGCCGGAGCCCGCCATCCCAAATGGTGGTTGTAGCGCCCACACTTCCCGCGCTAGGTCCACAAAGTCTGACGTGTCCCAGGTGTGACGCAGATCCGAGACGCGAATGATCGTTCCGTGCTCGCGGGCGCCAGGAAACCGGACGGGGGCTGCAGAAACCGGCTTGCGCTCGTAGTGTGCCTCTGCCTCGGTGAGCTCGACCGATTTAACTGCCTCAGTCCAATTGACGCTTGCAGTGAGAATCTCCTTGCCGCGCTTCGCGCGGGTCGTCAGCTCCATTTCGTGTGCGAGGAACTGCACAGCGAGTCGTCCCACGCCCTTCGAGCCGGTCAACCGCCGACGAAGTTCTCTCGACTCGCCGAGCTTCTCCTTGTGCGGTGAGCCGATGCGCATCCAAAACTGTTCGAACTCCTTGAAAGTCATGCCGTGTCCGTTGTCCGCCACCTCGATCGCATCCTCTTCGATCGAGACGACTACCTCGGTTGCATCAGCGTCGTAACTGTTCTTGATCAGTTCCGCGAGGGCGATGTGGGGCCGGCCGACCAACCGCTCGCCTAGTTCACGCAGCAGCGCTGCGTCGACCGTGAATCTGAGAGACGACTTCACCGCGCCGCGCGAACCGCTAGTCGAAGTCCTACCTGCTGGCATCAGGCTCGCTCTCCATGTTTTCTCAAGGCCTCCATCATCGCCCATCGAGCACAGGCAGCAGGCAACGGGTGGCGTCCGAGATCTGGTGTAACAGCGGTCCGGGCGCAGGGTTCCGATGGTCATGCTACGGGGCGGCGGCGACAGCCTCGGTGGGGTGGTCTCGTTGGTGTCGTCGGGATGGAGTTGGCTGGCGTAGGTCGTCGAGGAGGCGGGCGATGGCGGCCGTGTAGGTGAGCCCGCACCCAGCCCCGTGAGGTCCGGTCCAGCACGGCCCAAACCAGCGACAGGCAGGACGCTTCGCCGGGAAGCCGGCCGATGACCTTGACCTGCCGGCGGGTCTCCCCGAATGTCCGCTCGATCAGGTCGGTGTGGGGGATGCGCGCCAGTGCTCGGCGGGAACCGGAGGTAGGCGGTGACGGCCTGGCCGTCGGTGAGCATGCACTTGACCGCCGAGGGGAACTCCCGCTGGTAGCGGCGGGCGAGGCGTCGATCCTCGACTGGGCACTGCGCAAGGTCCGCTCGCCGGGAACGACGTCGTCGTCGAGGTCGAGGATTTGGCAGAACACCGCCTTCACCTCGTCGCCGCGCTCGGCAGGGACCTTGGCGGCCACGTTGCCGGCACGGTGGATGAGGCAGCGCTGTCGCAGCGTGGAGGCCGCTTCAGGCCCACCGCGCCGAGGAGGCCAGGGTGCCGTCGGAGACGACCAACAGCGGCGGCGGCAGGCCCCGAGCAGCCAGGTCGTCGAGGAAGCCGTGGCCGAACCCACAGGGTTGATGTGGCTCGAGCATGGAATCACGAGCGTGTATCTTTGATGTGGTGCCCGCCGCTGTCCGTAGTAGGCAGAACTGTCCGCGGGTGGCGAGCCTGTTCTCGGGCATTGCGGGCATGGAGCTTGGTCTGAAGAGCAGCGGCTTCGAAGCCGAATTGTTCTGCGAGTCGTGGGAGCCCGCCCGAGCGGTACTGCAACGGCGATTCGAAGGCGTCCCGATTGCTTGCGATGTCAGGGGGCTTCGTTCCCTGCCCGATGTCGAACTGATCACGGCGGGCTTCCCATGCAGCGACCTCTCGCAAGCGGGGCGCATGGCCGGCATCGCTGGACCGCAATCGGGCCTCGTGGCCGAGGTATTTAGGCTGCTGCGAGGTTCGGCAGTGCCGACGGTCGTACTGGAGAACGTCCGGAACATGCTCT
>JAUJMG010000285.1 GCA_030446955.1 Thermomicrobiales bacterium | reverse complement strand
GGATCCCAACGACCCGGTCGAGTGCTACGGGGCCGAAGCCACGAAGCGCACCAAGACCATGCTGCCCAAGGGTCGGACGGTCTACCTGGAGAAGGATGTCACCGACACGGATCGCTACGATCGGCTGCTGCGCTACGTCTGGTTCAAGGGCAAGGACGACGGCAAGGCCAAGCTGGCCAACGAGATCCTCGTCCGGGAGGGCTTCGCCGTGCTCTCCACCTACCCCCCTGACGTGGAGTACGTCGAGCGCATCGAAGACGCCCAGGATGAGGCGACGGAGAAGCAGGCCGGGCTATGGGCGGCACGTGGTGGGGCAGATACGCCGCTGGAGTCGGTAGCGGCAGCGGCACCACCCGCCCCCCCTCTCATCACGGATTGCGCCGCGTTCGCCTCCTTCGCCGAGGCCCAGGCTTACTACGCGGCCAACCCGGGCGCGGTCGCCCTCGACCCCAATGGTGACGGGCGGGCCTGCGAGGTCTACTTCGGCGTCGACGTCCCGGTGGAGCAACCGCCGGTGGTGGCGCCTCCGATCGAGGCGCCGGCAACGGGCGGTTGGGGGCTACGTCTTCCCGGCCTCGGACGTGGATTGCCCGCAGCTGTCCTACGACGAGGCGAACTGGATCCTGGCCCAGGACCCGAGCGATCCCCACCGGCTTGACGCGGACAACGACGGGATCGCCTGCGAGGCAAACGCGTAGCTATCCTAGCGAGGGACGGCGCAGCAGTCAGTCAGCCCTACGGTGCGCAAGTTCAACGAAGTGGCACGGAGTAGGTCAATTTCAAGGCCGTTCGCGTGCGCCTTGGCCGGCAACACCGTTCCGCCGCGGTAGCGCTTCTGGGAGCGGTGGCGCTGATCGCGGACCTGACCCGGGAGAATCGCCAGCTCCCCGGGGCTGCAGCCATCTGGCAGGTACGCGCGGTTCAGGCAGGGGAGCGCTTGAAGCTGCTCACCGCTGGCGACAACACCCCCACAGATTCCCCTAGCGCTGCACAGGAGCCCCAGCACGGGGCATCGCCAGAGGAGACGGCTCCTCCTGATACCTCACCGTCGTGGGTTGGCTTCCTGGTGGCGTCGCTTGATTGGAGGATAGTGGCTGCTCGGAGGGACCTATGCAGACTTTCCCGTCGTCCAGTCCCGAGACTCCCACCCCGGCCGCCCCACGTCGTCGAGCCATCCCCCTTTTGGCCGGCCTCTTCGTCCTCGTGGGTGGCATCCTTCAAGGCATCGGCGCCAATCTCCAGCGCTACGCCGATTCGGACCTAGCCTGGGGCTCACTAGGCGTTCTGATCGGTGGTGGGCTGTCGGCATGGTTCGCCCGTCGCTTGGGCTGGTGGCTCCTGCTCTATATCCCAGCCATCGTCATCCTGATGGCACCGATCGCCGTTACCACGGAGGTCATGACCGCTGGTCTGGTGAGCGGCATCGTCGCCCGATCCAACGAACCGAGCGAGTGCCGAGGTTGGCAGGATCTCAACGCGAACCTTGCCCCCCTCTCCGCCAGCGTCAAAGCCTACTTTGATGACCTGGACGGCACGACCACCCCGCGTCCTGAGGACACTCGCCGCTGGGCCACCTCCGCAGGCACTATTCGTCAGCAATTCGAGACACTTGAGCACCCTCCAGTACTCGACAGCTACGTCGCCTTGTCCGTCAAAATCTTCCGAAGTTATGAAGAGGGGTTTGCGGCAATGGCGAGAGGTGACTACGGCGGCGGTCAGCCCCTCCTGGAGCAGGGAGATAGTACCGTGGCCCAGGCTCAGGAAGCATTCCGTAGCGCTAACGCCGTCTGTGCGGGCTGATCGCCTGCCTCTTGTGAGGTGCTTAGTCCATCCAGTGAGACGATGTCTCAATTCGGTGCTAGACTGTGGGTATGGAGGAGAACGCGCCCACACTCGTCGCACTCCCGACTCGGACCGGCCACGGCCGGCGCTACCCGGCCGAGACGGTCGAGATGGCCTATCAGCTCTGGGCGTTCAAGCACGGCCGCAATGCCCAGAGTGTGAGTGATGAACTCTCCACCGAGGACAACCCCCTCCCGGTGGCCACTGTCTACCGGTGGGCAAAGGAGCAGAGGTGGGCTGAGCGAGCCGACCGGGAAATCCGAGAGCTGGCTCCGGCGATCCACGCAGCGAACGTGACCAGCCTAATCGCCGGCGGACCCGAAGCCATCCAGGCACTCCGCGAGGTGACCCGCGGCGAAGGGGATCCTCTCACGATGGGCCACCGGGTGAAGGCGGCAGTGGCCATCCTGGACCGCACCGGCTACCCCACCGCGGTGAAGGTGGTGCCACCGGGCAATGAGGGTGCCGGCGATCTTCCCGACTACACTGCCCTGCCCATGGCTGAGCTCATCGAGCGGCAACGCCGGATCCTGGAGCGGAAGGCGTAGCGCCGTGGCGGCCTATCGCTACCCCGACATCAGCGACGGTGAGTGGACCCGCCGCATCGCCGCCGCCGCGCATTGCTTTCGCGCCGGTGACATCGACCACACCCTCTGCCTTGTCGCCTTCGGTGGTGATGCTGCCCTCTTCACTGAGGCGATGCGTCGTATCACCGCCGGCACCGCCGACCCTGCTGCCTTCGTCCCCTTCGGATCCCACACCTCAGCCCGACACACGTAGCACCCTCCACTACTCCATGCCCCGTCCAGGCAAAACAAGACATGCCAGGACATTACAGACGGGTGTAGAGAACTAGAGTGGGTCGTAGGGGTGTCGGTCGGAGTCCCCAGGGCGCGGTGATCAGCCTGTCCGGCCATTTGTAGTGACAAAGGAGTGCTGCGGTCCCGGCGCTCCCGTGCGCGTGCGGGGAAGATGCTCGCCCCTAGGTGAAACTCCTCTATCGCTCGCCCCTGCCACCGACTACGATCAATTCACCGTCATCACCCGCACCGAGGGAGGCCGAGCGTGGCTCGTCGCCGGTGGATCGCTCTTGTCCTGTTTCCCGCGCTCCTGCTGGCCGGCTGCGGTGGCAACGCGGTGCCCGTTGCCAAACGCTCAACCACGCCGACCACGACGACATATCGCCCGGCTCCCACTGCGACACTTCTCCCCCCAGGCGCCTTCGCCCAGGACCGGACGCAGGCCCTCCCTGCCCACATCGATTGCCAGACCTACCCCACCGTCCTGGCCGGCCCCTACGCTGGCGCTTCATGGGTCCGCGACCTCGAGCGGACCTGTCTCGGCGACACCGGCTCCAGCGCGTTTCCAGCTCCAACGGCAACGGCGTGGCCCGTCGACCCGTTGCGCCCAACCCCGGCCTCGCCCGGCAGGTGAGCTCCTGACGCGCCGGGCGTGCTACAGGACTGTGGGGTGAGTTGCTCCCCGGCTGTTGCCGGGACCTGCGGCGTCTCGGACTACGCCGTCGTTGTCAGGTTCACGGGCCCCGTTTATTACCCGCCGTCGGCTTCCTTCGGAGTCAATGCCGCCTACTGCGTCGATGGGTACGGGGGACCGCTACGTGAGCTAGCCAACGGGGCGGTCCCGTTTGGCTTCTGCGCCCGTGGGGGGCAGGACTGCGTCGGACCAACCGGCGGGCCCTGCGACGCCTATGAAGCCGGCTGTATCCCGTTCGAATCGGCCAACACCGCGGCCCGCTGTGACCGCTACGGGGCCTGTGCTGATGACCCGTACTCCCCTGAAGATGAGAGTGTCTCCGACGACTGGTTCGACCCGGTGGCCCGCTGTGAGCGCAGCTATGGGTCTTCCGACGACTGCAACGCAGGCGATGATGGGTCATGGTTCCCCAACGACTCTCGGTCCTCCGACGAGATCGCGGACCCCTTCAATCCCTCCTACGACAACCCCTATGCCCAGCCCGACGAGCCCTACGATATCGGTGCTGATCGGGATGGGTGCGAACCGGGATTCGGCGGTTACGACGACTGCTAAGAAACACCGTATCACTGTATTAGCATAATGACATCAAGCCGCCAGTACTCTGCTAAACTGCGTGCATGACGCATGCAGGCACGCACGCTCCCAGCCTCACGCCCGACCTCCTCCCCGACGAGCGGGAGGCGGCCTTTCAGCTGTGGGCGCACCAGCACCAGCAGAACGCGGCCGCCACGGCGCGCACGCTCGGGATCCCCGTCTCCACGGTCCAGAGCTGGGTCCGGCGGGACGGCTGGGCCGCCCGTCTCCAAGCCGAGCGGGAGGACCTGGGGCGCCACGTCTGGGCCGCGGCGGAGCTCGCACTTTTGCGTGCCGTGCCCGACGGGATTCAGGCCCTCCACAAGATCGCCAACGGGGAGGGCGACACCCGCCAGGTCGTGACCAAGGACGGCGAGATGGTCGAGGTGATTGAGTTCGTGCCCTATCAAGCCCGCGTCAACGCGGTCAATTCCCTGCTCGATAGGTTCGGTCTCTCCTCCATTCAGCGCCACCAACACCAGGTCAATCCTGCCCCGTCACCCGCCCCCGCTAACCACGGCACGGATACCATGCCCACGCCCCACCTCACCCGCGAGCAGGCGCTGGCCATGACGCACGAGGAGCGCCGGCAGTGGGAACGGGACCATCGGTCACGATAGGCAGACTCCCCCTCTCTCCTCCGGCGTAGCCCCTCGAGGGGGAGGGGGTGTGTGACGGTAGGACTTTAGAAGCGTGTTTGTGTGTATTTGGGTGGAAGGGGTCCCCTCGTCCCTCTTGGGATCTCCCACCGCGTCACCGGTTCACCGTCGAGGGGGATCCCGTGGGCAACGACAAGCGCCCCATGACCCCCTTGGATCGGGCGCTTGTCGCGCTCCCGGTCCTGCTCATCATCCTGGTCGTGCTTGCGCTCGTGTGATGCCGGCCCGCAGTTGAGGGGGCCAGGAACGCGGCGTCCCCCTCCTGCCTTCACGCGGGCACGTGAGGGGCGACGGACGTGAGCCGTGCCGTGGGGGCTCCATGCGATTGAGCCATCTGGAGCACTTGGCGGCGTTGTACCGCCCCGATAAGCAGATGGAGGCGCTGATGAGCGGGTGGGAGCACGACCGGATGAGGTTTGAGCGCACCGTCCCCAGCCGCCTGCGGATCTGCTTGGGGCGGCTGAGCCGACTCGCCGTTGCCCTCAGTCTCGCCACACTGCTCATCGGCTGCGGGTTGCCTGCGGATCAGGACGAATCCAAGCCCGTGCCCCCCGTCATAGTGACACCGGAACCACGGACGCCGCTCCCGGCGGCCCCCACGTCCGAGCCCGTCGATGTGAACGCGCTCCCCGAGTCAGCACGCCGTGCGATCGCCTCGCCGGAACCGACGCGCTGATGTCTGACTCGTCGCGTGGGGTATCAGCGCGTTCCCTGGCGAGGAACTCGGCCTCCTCGGCAGTCTGGAGTCCCGTGGGCTGATTGTCATGGTCGTCAGGGATCGTCACGCCGGCGTGTCCTCCTCGAGCTCCAGAAGCCCCTCGTTCCCCGTCTCCGGCGGCGGGGTCTGGATCGTCAGCGCAACCGCGATGCTGAGCGCCTCGGCCGGTCCATCGCCCCACGCCTCCGGCCATGGATCGCGGCTGACCCACGGCGCGACGGTGGCGGCCCAGCAGCGGAGATAACCGCGGCCGCCGGCCATCGCAAGGTGACCCGTGAGGAGATCCTCGCCGCCGTGGCGCAGCGGGAGGTCCCTGGCGGTGATGCGTCTCCGTCGTCAACCTCCTGCCCCCGCTAGGTGACGACGACGGTCGCCTTCATGGAGGAG
>JAUJMG010000284.1 GCA_030446955.1 Thermomicrobiales bacterium | reverse complement strand
GATGCAGAGCGACGCTGCAGAACGGGTAGCGGCAAGGATCTTCAGAGAACCTTGACCAGGCGTGACAGCGGAGCGCCCCACACGCCGCAGCCGGCGAAAGCCCTGCAGCTTTGTACGGCCTCCAGCGAATGGTGGATGCACGACCTCGGGGCCATGGCCGCGCTCGGACAGCGGGTACCAATCGTGTACCTCCAGGGACCGTCGTTACGGGGTGCCCGGGAAGTGCCGAAGTCGTGCGCCGGGCCCAACTCACCGTTCAAGTCCGCAGCAAGCGGTCGGGATCAGGAGGGCTGGGCTCATGCGCGGAGTGTTGCGCGGACTCTCGCCAATGCTGGCAGGATGCCGCTGATCACGGTCGCCCACCCCCGCGTGTCGCTGAGCTTGGGTCCACGGCAAGTCACCTGACGGCCCTTTCTCACACGCAGATACCAAACGCTATCTTGGATAGGTGGCTTCGCTGGTCAAGCTCTTACCTCGACCCCTATTCGACGAGATCGTTCGCGGGCGTTGGCTACCAGTCGTTGGTTCGGGGTTATCGAGAAACGCCGTCGTACCTTCCGGTTCTCCCCCTCCTGACTGGAATGGTCTCGCGAAAGCTCTGCGGTCAGAGCTGTCCGATCCGGACGACTCCGGCGATGCGGTGGACCTCATCTCCGCTTACAGTCACGAACATGGGCGTCCGGCTTTGATCGAACGCGTTGCGCGCCAGCTCCGCATAGCTGACTCCGTCCCTGGGCCGGTTCACCTTTCGCTGTGCCGATTGCCTATCGAACTCCTTCTGACCACCAACTTTGACTTTTTACTAGAGCGGGCTTTCGATCAAGTAGGCAAGCCCTGCCATCCTGTTGTCGATGAGCATCAGTTAAGTCTTAAGAACCCGTACCCCGGACCAACGCTATTTAAGTTACACGGTGACGTGAATCGCCCCGAGCGGCTCGTGATGACTGAAGAGGATTTTGATCGGTTCTTGGTCAGGAACCCCCTACTAGCTACCGTTGTCGCAAGCCACTTTGCACAACTTACTCCTGTGCTGATTGGCTATTCTCTCTCCGACCCAGACCTCAGACAGGTCCTTGCCTTGGTCCGAGAACGTCTAGGTACGGGATCTAGGACGATGTACGCGTTGGAGGTGGACCCTGCACCCTCAAAGGTGGCCCGCTTCGAGCGGCGAGGAGTGAAGGTTGTTTCTCTGCCGGGGAGTCGCCGTGACCCCGCCCCGACTCTTGAGCGTGTGTTCGACGAGGTGTTCAGCGCCATCCCGGATGAGGCACGGGACCGACTCGTTCCACGTTCACACGAGAGCGCCCTTGCTCTGCGCTCTGCTCCGCTGGGCCGTAGCTGCTTCCTGTCCGCTCCCTTGGCGAGCCAAGCCGACTACGAAGAGTGGATCGTCCCCGAAGCAACCGAGCTTGGGATTTCCATTGTTCGCGTTGAAGACTTCGCAGCCCCCGGCCAATCGATCGTTGCTCTGGTCGAGTCAGTAATTGCGACTGTTGGTTGTGCGATATTAGAAGTGTCTTCCTCATGGACACTCCTGGAACTCGGTATGGTTCTGAATCGCCTTGGTCGGGATAAGATCTTCCTCGTAACACACCAACTAGATCGAATACCACAGAACATCTCAGGCATTCGGTCTCATCCGAAGCCGACGGATGCTCAGGAGTGGTCGCATCTATCGAGCGTCGTTGCTTCTTGGCTCCTGGAGACGCTCGGAGTCCCAGCGTCTGAGCCAACGCAGCATCCGGCCGCAGCCGAGATGATCGGTGCAATCATGATCGCGGCTACCGACTTGGAACGGATCATCGGTGACAGCCTGCGCAGACCACTCCGCTCGCGGTCGTTATCGAGGATGGTTGAGGAGGCGTTCCGAAGCGGACTGATTGACGAGGCGGAGCTGTCGACACTCCGCCAGTTTGCGTCCCTGCGAAATGCCGCGGCTCACGAGCCTCCGAGTGGTCTCCAGCCGCCCGAAGTCCGTCATCTCCTGCAAGCCGTCAACCGGGTCGTTGCCAAGCTCGCTGGGAAGCCGGCAGGCCCGGAATGAGCTGTCTAACGGCAGCGCCAAGGAAGCGGAGTCAACGCTCCTCTGTGGTCCTGAGCCCAGGATGCCGACGCGGGGTCGGCACGAGGCGAGCGCGGTAGCCGGCGAGGTGGGGGATGAGGACGCACCGGTTCGTGCTCACCATCGTTGAGCGGTGGCCGCCGAACCTTCGAGCGACCGGTCTTCGGGGATGCAGCACCGCTGTCACCCGGCGTCCGTCGTTCGTAATGATTTTTGGCATGCACGCCAGCTCAGAGCGCTTGCGCTAAGAAATGACCGTGCCAACCGAAGCGAGCACCGTCGTTCAAGGCGTTCAGGCGCTCGAGGCAGCGGAGCCGTGGGCGATGCGCAATAGCGCGTGGATCGTAGTCATGGGTGGAACACTGACCGTCGTCGTCGGTCTGATCGCTGTGTTTCTCTTGCCGACGGTGGATCGCGTCGTAGGCAAGTTCTCGGGCGGAGACCTCCAGCGCGCTCGTGCGGACGTCCGAACTAGTGGGCTTGCCTTGGCGACCGGCGTCGGCGCTGCGACAGCAGGACTTCTCGCCTGGGGGAGGCTCGAACTATCCCGACGTCAACATCATATCGAACGCAAGCGCTACGTCTTCGACGAAGACCTGCAGTTGCGTCAGCACGAACTTGCCGAACAATCTCAACGAAACGAGCGATTCGCTAGGGCTGTGGAGTTGCTCGGGCACGCTGACGGCTCCGTCCGCCTTGGAGCGCTCTATGCACTTGAGGGGCTCGCTCGAGACAAGTTCGACAGGCAAACCGTTTACGACGTTATTAGCGCGTACGCACGTAGTCACGTCCCAGCGTCGCAGACATTCGAGGTCGTCGAGTCTGGCGGTGCTGATTGGCCGCAGTCCAGCATTGAAGATACCAACGACACAGAATTGGACGCTATTCCTCTGGCGGAAGGGCGAACTGATGACTACGAGGCGGCAATAACACTGTGCCTCCGTGTACCGGACGCATGGTCAGTACACATTGATCTGCGGGACGCGCTGATCGTGGACCGCAACATCGGTGATGTCGCTGACATCAACTTCGCCGGCGCGACGTTGGCCGACTGTCACGTCGACGCGGCGACGGTGGCTCGTTGCTCCTTCGTGAGGGCAACCCTCACCAGCTGTCGCTTTCTTGGCGCTTACATAGTCGACTGCCGCTTTGCCGGCGCGGATCTATCGGCATGCGTTTTCAACAAAGTCACCTTCGTTGGCACCAGCTTGGACCGTGCGAGCCTGGCTGACTTAGTTTTCGATGACGCCAAGTACGATTTGACGACAAGCTGGCCCAACGGAGAGGCACCGGATGGGGCGACAGAAAGCACTTCGCTCGCGTGAACTCCGAGTTACTAGATCTCACTTATTCGGTACGGTCGGACGGTGTCTAAGTTCCTGCATTCTGACCTCGGGCGGCGCGATCGCGGTGACGTGGTAGAGGTGACGTTGACACGTGGGGCGAACGTCCGACTTCTCGATTCCACGAACTTCAGCAAGTACAGGCGAGGCGAGCGGCATCGCTATTTCGGAGGACTCGCCCGCACCTCTCCCGTGCGGCTCACTATTCCCTCCTCGGGGCATTGGCATGCGGTGGTGGATATGCAGGGGCTCCGTGGCTCAACCAGGGCCAGCTTCCGCGTGATTAGTGCCTCTGCCTTGCGACCGTTGCCCCCCATTCGCGAGCGGCGTTCAGCGCTCACGGACATCGCCGAGAACGTCGCCGAAGTGGCGCACGTCCAAGACGGCCGGCTGTTCGACGTGTTTGTTTGCCATGCCAGTGAAGACAAGGACACAATCGTCCGCCCACTCGCCCATGCGCTTCAAGAACGGGGCATCGAGGTCTGGTACGACGAGTTCGAACTTCGCATTGGAGACAGCCTGCGACGGAAGATCGATGCCGGCATCGGCCGCAGTCGCTTCGGGATCGTGGTTTTGTCGCGGTTCTTCTTTGCAAAGAACTGGGCACAGTACGAACTCGACGGACTCGTGACGATGGCTGTGAGTGGAAAGCAGGTCCTCTTGCCGATTTGGCATGACGTAACGAAGGATGAGGTCGTCGCCCACAGCCCTTCCCTTGCCGACAAGGTTGCACTGAGGACCGCCGACTACGGAATTCGAGAGATTGCCGACGAGATCGCGGCAGTGGTGGCTACCGGTGCTTCGGACTCCGACTGAATTCCATGGCTGCCTGCTACGCGCCGCAAGGAGGTAGGCGGGACCGGTAGCCGAGGTCTGGCCTGGCCGAAGTCGGCGGTTCTCCCATATCGCCGGGGCGAGGAGCCGCCCCACGCTAACCACGGTGCTCACCGGGTATGGGGGGCCCCATTGAAGCCGGCAAATGAGCTGCAGTCGCACTTCCCCGAGCGATGTTCGAACAAGGTCGGCCGGCGAATGGTCCCGGGTGCGCGGAACCAAGATCGCCCACTCCCATTGTCAGCACGCCCTTACGGAACTTTTCGCCCATGGAACGTGTACGCGCCTGCTCGACGCCCAAACTAAGTCCCTTCTGGGGGCTCCTATCGACCAAGTTGCTTCGCCATCTTGCGCTCTAGGTCGATCCTGGACGTTACGGTCGCGACCGCCTGCCGTAGGAACGCTCCTAGCTCATCCGTATCTCGATAACGCGGTGCGTGTACGCCTAGTACACGCTTTGGGCGAAGGAACTCCTGGAACGCCCGCTTGGCCGAAGATTCATGTGTGGGATCGAAGACGCCGAACGCTGTCCCTCCCATGCTTTGAAGAAGTGAAAAGCATGGGATGTCCGTGAGCCCATCCCCGACGTAGACCATCCTGTCGAAGGGCACACGCCGCTCCTCCTGAACGACATCCTCGTTGACTAGATGCGGTTGCGTCCGTGAGTCCTTTGAATCGATGCCCTTGTTGATTTCGAAGAGGTAACGCGTCTTTTCCGTGAAAGTAATGCAGCGCATCACGTCACGCACGACCCTGGTGTGCGGATCCTCGCCCAACTCGGAGCCGTAGACACCGTTGAAGTACGATTGCACGACCGTGCTTCCCAAGATGATTTCCCGAAGGCCGCCGGAGATCACATAGAACTCGACGGATACGTCGCGGACCTCGCCTGCCGTCGGCACGGCGCGCAGGTCGTCGAAAATCTCGGGTATCCCCGGGAAGAACTTGTCATCGAGGGTCGATCCGAACCGTCTCAGAGCGGCCTTTGTCAGATCACCGAGAGGCCTGTCTGCTCCCGCATTGTCGAGCAGGAGCTTCAAGTAAGCCAAGGGCGGATCGTAGCCTCGTTTGATGAGCTCAGGGACTTGCCGCGTCCAGACGTCGCGAGCATCGACGCCGTGCGCGTTGAGGAGCGCCGAGGTCGAGTCGGGCATGAGCGTGTCGTCAAAGTCGAAGATGACCGCGATGACGGCCACTGTTCGCGGCTCCTACCGACTCTTGCGGCCACTCTTCGACGCTTGCTGCGACTTCTTCATCAGCGCCACGAGCTGCTGCCGGGTGGCGTTTGCGTCCTTCGCCGTGGTCTGCACACGTACCTTCCGATCGACCATTGTGATGCTCCCCCGATGCTGGTGCCTGCGTACCCACAATGTACGACGACGCTGTGACAGGGGCGCGGACCGCGGACGGTGGTTCGTTACAGGGGGTGCGGCCTGAGACGTGGCGCCACCCATTCGGCTGGT
>JAUJMG010000283.1:2513-5717 GCA_030446955.1 Thermomicrobiales bacterium | reverse complement strand
CCGAGTTGATCGCGCAGCCGCTCGATGTCTTGGGCAGTGGCCCGGTCCCCCAGGATCACGGCCGCCGGATCGCCCGGAGTCAGATGCACCAAGGCAAAGACGACGACGCCGACGACGAGGATCACCGGGACGAGCAGCACCAACCGCCGCAGGATGTACGCGGTCATGGAGAACCCTTCCGCCGTGAGCGATCGGCCCGGGTCCCGCCGGTGGTCCCGGGCTCATCTGCCGCGGACCACCGGCGGGGCAGATGAGCCGGCTACTCGTTGAGCCAGAGGTTCCAGAACTTGATGCCGCGCTCGATCTGGGGGTCCCAACCCCCCACCTTGTCGGAGCGGAAGGAGACGTTGCTGGAGTCTCCGATCTTGATTGCCGGGATCTCCGTGTAGTGAGCGGTTTGGATCTGGTCAAAGATCCCCTTGCGCTTCTCAAAGTCGGACTCCGCCAGGAGTTGGGAGGCGAGCGCCAGGCTGCTCTCGGAGCTCCACCATCCGGGATACTGGTTCATCTGACCCACGTAGGAGATCTGGCTGGGGTCGGGCACGAACCCATGACCGGTCGAGAACATGTCCCACTCTTCGGGCTTCGCTCGCCGCTCCAGCAACGTCGCCCAATCGACGACCTGGAAGTCGACGGTAATTCCGACGGCTTCCAGCTGCTGCCTGGCAACGATCGCCTCGCCGTACATGTAGGAATATTCCTGGGTCGTCATGAAGCGGAGCGGCTGGCCGGCGTAGCCCGCCTCTTGCAGCTTTTGCTTGGCGAGGTCGGGCTTGTTGACGTTGTACTGCTCCTGGCCGGCGACCGAATGCCACGGCGTCTGCTGCATCATCAGGCCCGGATCGAGGCGGATGAACTCCTCGGCACCGCGCCCAGATAGCAGCATTGGCTTGTGGTCGAACGACGCCTGGATGGCCTGACGCATCGCCAGATTACCCAGCAGGGGCGACTTCCAGTTGAGGAAGAAGACGTCCCAGTTGGTCGGCGTCAGGATCTCCGCAACGACGCCCTGAGCATCCCTGAGGACCTCATACTGGTCATTGCCGACATCAAGCGCCAGGTGGTAGTCGCCCGCTTGGAGGCCGGCGACCCGGGCCGCCTCATCGGGAACGGGAATGAACTCGATGCGATCGGCGTAGGCGTACTTCTTTCCGCCGTAGCCGACTGGCTTGTCGCCAGCAGCGGACTGGTAGCCGTCGAACCGCTCGAAGCGCATGGCCGCATCGCGCTGCCACTCGGTGAGCTTATAAGGCCCCGTCCCGACGTAGCGCGTCGGGTCGGTCATCGGGTCGTCGCCGGCGGCGTCGAGGATCGACTTCGGATGGATCGTGCAGGCCTGGGTGTTGTGAGCGAGGGCAATGAGGATGGTGCCGTAGGGCTCGGACAGGCGGAACTCGATGGTATGGTCGTCGATCTGGGCCAGTTCCTTCGTCTTCTCCATCAAACGTTTGCCGACGCCGCTGATTCGGCCCCAGCGCTGCACGGATGCAATGGCGTCCGCCGCCTTCAACTCCTCACCGTTATGGAACATGACCCCCTTTCGCAGGGCCATCGTGTGGGTGAGACCATCCTCGCTCACGGTGTGGGTCTCAACCAACTCCGGGATGGGCTGGTAGGCGGCGTCGTAGGTGAAGAGGCCTTCATAGGCACAGAAGCCGATGATGGCGATGAGCTCGGCGGTCGACTGGTGCTCGTCGAGATGCGGCGGCTCGCCGATGGTGGCGACCCGGAGCGTGCCCCCGGGCTGGCCGGCGGATGGGTCGTCCTGAATCGCGCGCAGGACCGCGGCCGACGCCTGAGCAGACCCAGCCCGGCTGACCATCATCGCCAAGGCTGAACCACTGAGGCCGAGGGCAGCCGCACGACGGAGGACGGAACGGCGACTGAGGCGCTCCTGCTCCCACTCGCCAAGCAATGCCCCAACCTCACGACCGAGGGACCGCGGTGCCCGACCCGACTGGCGTGACATGACTCATCCCTCCTGAACGTTGGCCCATGGCTGCGTGCGGGAGATCGCGTCGTGGCGAGCGGCATCCGCGCGGCCCGGGACATCGTCCCGCCCACCCGACGCTGATCCCCCTCCGAGCCTCCTCGCCATCCTACTCCACGCGCCGTGATCGCGAAACACCGCCATCGACGGAAGAGCAGCCGGGACCCCTCATCCCTTCGGCCTCCGCTCAAGGGCGCCAATCGGGGTCGGGATCGAGGGGGAAGATCGGCCGCCGCACTCGCTTGAAGTCGAACCGGGCAAGGTCGACGCTGCCCAGTCCGGGCGTGTCCACGTCGATCGAGTGCTTCGCGATCGGGCCATACCCGCCGCGCCAGCGGACCGCCGCCTTCACCACGATGATCTTCTGGCGCGTCGGGTCAATCCCGACTAACTTCAGCTGCTGCAGATCACCCGGCATCGACTTGACCGACGTGAGAACCAGGTTGACCCCGCCGACGCGCACGACGGCCGTCCGGCCCATCTCGACCGGCACCCCGGCGTTCTCTGGCCCCTCGTGGATCCAGCGACCGTCGGCAAGGAGGCGCACGTGGCCTTCGATCGGGACCGGTGGCCCGTGCCGCTGGTCGACCTTGCCGCCGACACTCGCCTTCATGGTCCCATTGACGCCGGCGTCGAAGGCCGCATTGACCGCCTCCGGGTCTGCGATCAGGATGGTTGCGTCCTGGGCATCCTGGCGCAGCAGCTCGTGGAGGAGGATCGTGCCATCACCGGGCGTTCCACCCCCGATGTTGTCTCCCACATCCACGAGGATGACCGGCCCGTCGGGCCACGAGATCGCCTCCGCCACGGCCTCGGGCGGCGGCACGTTGTGGACGATCATCTGCTCGCGCAGCGACCAGGCGAGGCTCGCCAACTCGCCCGCCAGGCGTGCTGCCTTGGCAGGGTCGCGGTCCGTCGTAACCAGCACGCTGGTTCCGGCACAAGGGACGTCAGCGTAGGGAAAGCCAGCGGCAATCGTGATGGTCAGGGCCTCGCCCGACGCTTCCATCTCGTGCGCTCGGTCGAGGATGGTCTTGAAGGGCGCGCGCGCCGTGAACTGCGCCTGCGGAACCGGGATGAGCGGCGGTTTGACCAAGGCCCTGGTTGGCTGGATGTCGCCCCGGGCGGTACGGACCAACAGATCCACCGCCTCCGTCGCCCGCTCCGCCGCGTCCACGTGCGGGTAGGTGTCATACGTCGTGACGATGTCGCAC
>JAUJMG010000283.1:0-2413 GCA_030446955.1 Thermomicrobiales bacterium | reverse complement strand
ATAACCCCGCCCAGGGAGTGGTTCGACCCGGCGTAGGACCAGAGCTCGTCGCCCCGGTGGATCGAGAGCGTTTCGATCGTCGTCGGCTCCGCCGAGAACGTGTGGGTCTCGTGCATGATCCCGCCGACGACGAGCCGCATCACCACCCTCCCCGTTCAATCGGGTGACGCACGCGCTCGTCGCGCACGGCCCCGGAAAGGCTCAAACCGGGACCGGGACGCTGGAGAGAATCGCGTTCAGCCGCGCCACGATGATCTGCTCGTCCGCTCCGTCGACAACGTCCGGGGTGAGCGAGATCGCGTTCGGCGCGGCAAGGGCGACCGCGATCGCCGGGTCGCCTTCCCAGAGCAGGCGCTGCACCTCCGTCGCCGAGAGCCCCGTCACGGCCGGGTCAACCTCGATCAGGCACCGCGGCACGGGTTGCCCCGCCTCGTTGGGGAAGTCCCGGCGGGCGGTCATGCCCGGGCGGCCATCGACGGCAGCCACCCAGCGACGCACGGTCTCCTCGAAGCCGGCCTGGCGGGCCTCGTGGTCGATCTCCAGGTAGAGCTCGACGGCCCTCAGCAGCCCCACCATCTCCTCTTTGCCAACCTTCATTGGCCGACCGAGGCGCTGGTTCGGCGCCCCGTGGAGACGACACGCCGCGATCAGGTCGGCCCGCCCCACGACCAGGCCGCTTGCCTGGGGTCCGCGCAGGTCCTTGCCCCCGCTGAAGATCGCCAGATCCGCCCCCTCGTCGCGGGTGAACCGCCAGAGATTCTCGACCGGCGGCAACTGCGCCGCCGCGTCGACGATCACTGGCACCCCGCGCTCGCGGGCGATGCGCACCGTCTCCCGAAGAGGCAGCGCCCCCCGTCCGAGGTGCGCCCCCGCGACGAAGAGCAACGCCGCGGTCCGCTCGGTGATGGCGCCTTCCAGCTCCCAGGGGAATGTCTGGACGACGTTGCCCACTTCGATGAGCCGGCCGCCGGCAAGGCGGATGGCCGGGTCGTAGGGGATCCGGTGGGCCCGCATGATTACCACCTCGTCCCGTGGCGGCGCAGCGCCCTCGACCACCCGCGCCAACGCGCGAAGGTCCTCGCCGATCATGCACGCGAGCGTGGAAACGACGAGGCCCGCCGATGCCCCGCTCGAGACGTAGGCCGCCTCGTTGTGCGTCAGGTCCGCCAGGCGTTCCCCAACCGCCCGTTGCAGCTCGAAGAGATCGACATAGCTGCCCGCCGCCTCGGCCATCGCCTCGAGGACCGGCGCCGACATCAGAGACCCGCCGAGGCGGGTCAACCGCGCGTCCGCGTTGATGAGGCGGCGAACGCCGAGCGCGTCGTAGATCCCCATCTGCCCCCCTCACTCTGAGATCCACCAGTTCCCGTCGGATCGCTCGATCGCCCCGAAAGACATAATCCGTGAGAGCGCGTGAACGGTGTCGGTGACGGCTCCTCGGCCGCGCCCTCCATCGTTACGCGTGAGCGAGCTCCTGCGCTACCGCCTCGACCACGCTTAGCGTCTCCGCCAAGTCCTCCGACGTGTGCGCCAGCGAAAAGCCGGCGTGGCCTGGCGGGCCCTGCCGCGTGTAGCCATGGAAGTAGACGCCGCGCTCAAGGCAGCCGACGACGAAGCGACGGTTGAGATCGTGGTCGTGGTCGAGGGCATCGGACCAGGTCCGCACCGGGTCACGGCGCCCGAAGTAGAGCCCGAACCGCGCGCCCATGCCCTGCACACGGACGGGTAGATCGTGGCGGTCGAAGATCGCCTGGAGATCGCGATAGAAGGCGTCGGCCGCGGGGTTGAGCCGTTCGTAGACTCCGGGCTGCCGCAACGCGTCCAGGGTTGCGAGCGCGGAGAGAACACCGGGTAGAAAGCCGGAATACGTCCCGCTGTGGGCGACGGGGCCGTGCGGCGCGAGCGTCTCCATCAGGTCGGCACGGCCGGAGATGGCCGAGAGGGGTAGGCCGTTGGCCAGCGCCTTGGCGTGCGTGGTGAGATCGGGCGTGACGCCGTACTGAGCCTGCACCCCGCCGACGTGGGTTCGGAATCCGGAGAGCACCTCGTCGAAGACGAGCAGGATCCCGCGCTCTCGCGTCCGCTCGCGCAGCAACTCGAGGAAGCCCGGCTCCGGGGGGATGCAGCCCGCGTTGTAGTGGATCGGCTCGCAGATGACCGCGGCGATCTCATCACCGTGCTTCGCGATGGCCCGTTCAAACGCCCCGACGTCGTTGAAGGGCACCATCACGACCTCGTCGGCCCCGCTGGTCGGCACGCCACCCGAGGCGGGGACGATGGGGCTCTCTTCCCCGAGGGGATCGGCGCGCTTGTAAAGCCAGGGCTCGGTCAAGCCGTGGAAGTGGCCATCGAACTTCAGGTAGCGCGGGCGTCCCGTCACGTGCCGCGCGATGCGTAGGGCGACGAGCGTCAC
>JAUJMG010000037.1:4730-18037 GCA_030446955.1 Thermomicrobiales bacterium | reverse complement strand
CTGCGAGAGCAAAGCCTCTCCGGCCGCGGCTCTCCCCGAAGCCGACCAAGTCCACGAGGTAGACCCGGTGGTGGGTCGCCAGGGCGCCGATGTTGCCTCCCCACCAGCGGGTCGAACCGGCGAGCCCATGAACGAGGACGACCGGGTCGCCTGTTCCGACCACCCGGTAGGCCACGGTTGCCTGTCCGACTTGGACCCGGCGTGCCTCCATGTGCCCCCTTGCCATGTTCCTTGGGCCACCACGGGACGTGCCTTTATCCCACGTTCCCCGCACTCATCGTGCCGATCCCGTTGCCGTCGATCCACCGTACCCCGACGCGCTCCTGGACTTCCGCGAGGAAGGCATCGAGTTGTTCCAGGGAGAGCGGGGACGGCATCGGGACGCGGTTAGGCAGCTGCTGGACTGCCCGGCTGTAGCGCAGATAGGCGGCGAAGTCCCATGGGTAGGCCCTTGTATCGGTGCCGAGAAAGGACCCGCTGGTGGAGGCTCGGTTCAGCATCGCGCGCCAGCGCTCCACAGACGCCAGGCCGATGGAGTCCGTGCCGTGCGAGAAGAGCGTCAGGCGGATGTCGTCGAAGGGAGACGCGTGATCAAGGTAGCGTTCCAGACGCCTGGCTGCGGGCTCGACACTAAAGACCAGCCAGAAGGGCACGGACCCGGTGCGGAGCGTCCACCAGGGTTCGATCTGCACAAACGTCTGCACCAGGAGACGGCTCGCATCGATGCCGCGCTCTTGATACCAGCGGCGGTAGAGGTCAGCGACGAGCGGGCTGAGGTCATCTGGTTCATTGAACAGGATCCGCCGTACGCGATAGCCCCGCGCCTGGGCAAAACGGGCGACATCCTCCCGCAGAGCGGGGTCGAAGCCCCATTCCGCTTCTGGGCGCTCGCCGTCTGGCTCAGGTGCGTCCCAGCTCTGGTGTCGGGACCCGTACCGGCCCAGTAACGCGGTGACCCTAGGGCTGCCGCCAAGGTACTCCTCCGGTGTGGCCCCGCCGACGCCACCAAGCTGGAACACGTACCGGTCGGCGACTCGCGTCGTTGGCCAACTGCGCCCGCACTCAGCGAGGAAGATGGTTCCGCCGGGGATCAAGGTCTCCGCGAGGAACGCCTCAAGTGCCTCACCCAAGCGCCGCCGTTTAAGCCGGAAGTGCTCGACGCGGTGAACCATCAGCCGACCCTGGTTGGCGTCGTGCATGTGGTGGAGGGAGAGGTCCGGGTTCGCGGTGAGGAGGGCAGTCGCCGGAGTCTTGCCGGCTTCGAGGATGGCGCGTGGCTTGTCGATGTCCACGCCCGAGCGGCGGACCAGGAGCAGGGTCGTCTGCGGCAGCCAGGGAATCCCCAGTGCGGCACAGAGATGGATGACCGCCCCGCTCGCTGAGCCGATCATCACGGCCGGGTAGGGCCGGCGCGGGTAGGCGGAGGTGATCCAGCGGCCGATCTCCTCGGATCGGACTCTGCCCGTCTCATCTGGAGGCAAGGCCTCCCGCCACCCGCTCCAGGTAAACCCCACTTCACGCACCCGCCGGGGAAGCGCGTTGATGACGGGCGCCAATGGCGTTGCCAGCGCGGAGGCGCCCACTCGGGGAAAGTCCTGGCCGCGCAAGAACCGGCCAAGGGCCTGGACCATCGCGGAGGCGGAGTCGAAGCTGGCAACTCCCGGCGGCGTCACGCTCTCGCCCACGTCCCGGCGACGGGTACCTCCATAGCGTTCGCTGCTACCCAGGAATGCCCGACGTGGAAGGAGGGGGCAGCGGGCCGCAGGGTGCTCACCGCCGCCCGCATCCTTGCTGGTCGGAGAAAGGCGCGTCGTTGATCAGGATGGCCGAAACCCGGAAGCCGCATCGGGCGCTGGAACCCTGGCAAGCGGCAACTCCCGATCCTGCTCCCCGTGGGGAGCGTCAGCCGGCGTGCGGCGCCTTCCCCTCGACGTGCTGGCGCTCCGCCGTGGCAGCGGACTGACCCTCAACCACCATGGCTTTGGCATGAGAGGCTAGTGAGGCGCCGAAGAGTGTGATGATTGCAACGTACCACGCCCAGAGCATCAGGATCGCGGCGACCGCGAGCGGGCCGTAGATCAGGTTGAAGTTGGCCCACAAGCGCCCGATGAAGAACAGAAATACGCCTCGCGCAAAGAGGAACAGGACGGTTGCTGTAACAGCGCCGAGCAGCGCCGCCTGACGCGAGCGTTCCCCCCTGGGAACGATCGTGTAGATCAGGTAGAAGGTTGTCAGCAGCAGTAGGCCGCGCACGATCTCTAGCGCCGGTGCTTCCAGCAGGGAGAGCGGGCCGGGCAGCGCATCGAGAGCTGTCCAGACCGGGCTAAGGATTGGACGAGCCGAGAGAGCGAGCAGGAATAAGCCACCGAGCCCGAAGAGCAACCCGATCTCCAACAAGGCGCGGCGGATCACGCTGTCCTTCCGCTCATCCACATCCGACATGAGATTGAGCGCCTTGACGAGCGCCCCGAGGACCCGCCGGCCCGTCGCCAACAGCACCACGATCGAGAGGAGGCCGACCCGCCTCCGTTCAGCGAAGGCGCCGTCCACGATCTGTTCAACCTCGATCTCACCCCGGGGGACGAACTCGCCCAGGAGCTGGGTGATCCGATCCACCGCCCAAGCGGCATCAACGAAATAGGAGGCGACGGTCACGCCGGCCAGCAGCAGCGGGAAGAGGGAGAGCAGCGTGTAGAAGGCGAGTGAGGCCGCCCATTCCGGGGCGTTATTGGCCTTGAGGTCTTTGAGAGACTGAACCAATAGGGCCCGCCGGCCATACTGGTGATTCCAACCTGTCAGCTGCTTAGCCCGGCGACCGACTTCCGATCGACCAGCGGCCTGTTTGTGTCCCGTCGCCACCTGGCCCACTAGTCGTCCTCGCCCCCCGCGTTCCCGACCTCACGTGGCACTTGCCCACCACAAGAGCACCCGATTCATGGTCGGATGGGGCAGGTCTCCAAGCTCGTACCGAAGGCATGATGCGGCCCATGGTGGCCAGACGTCCGTCTCTTTGGCTACCGTGACCAAATGCTCGCTGGCCTTTGACGGTGACGCTCCAAGGTCAGGATTGCGGCGCTCACTGGTTAATAAGTGGTGGAGTCACCTCGGGCGGGAGTTGCTATTGTCTCTCCTACTGAAGGGGTTAGAGGGGATCGGCTCCTGTGGGTGGGATTGGGGGGGTGAGGGTGGCCACTGCGGCAGCGCACCAGGCGGCAACCTCTTCCGTCAGCTCAAGTGGATCGAGGTCATCGAGACCGAACCAGCCGACGTCCTCCCGCCGCTCGGCAGGAAGGCCCGTCGCAAAGTAGACGAGGTCGATGTGCTGGTGGTTGGGAGCGATGTCCGCCAGTTGGACCCCAGCGGGCCGGGTCAACTGGCGGGGTTGCCCGGGGCGCGAAACGTCAATCGACGACGGGCCGCAGAGCGTTGCTTGCACGCCGGTCTCTTCCCAGACCTCACGGACCGCGGCATCGTCCGGCAGTTCTCCTGGCTCAATGTGTCCGCCCGGCGGTAGCCACCGCTTCAACCGGCGATGCCGGTGCAGCAAGACCCGGCTGTCGTGAACCACAAAGACCGCCACCGTGAAGTCACGGGTCAATGAGCCTAAGGGATGGGAGATCAACGTTGCCACGGGAGACCGCTCCACCGTCTGGGCACGACAGAGCGCCGCTCCATCCGATCAGGCCTGGAGCCGTTCGGGATCCATGGGCGCCTGCCCCGGCTCGGAACGCACGGTCTTCTCTTGGTCAGGACGATCCTGCCGCTCTCGGCGGGCAAGCCACGACGCGGCGGCCGCTTCCATCCAGGTCCACTCCGTCTCCTTCGCGATGGCCGGTGTCTCATCGATAAGGACATCTTCATCAGGAGCCGTGCTACGAGTGCTAGGCCCAAACGATGACTCGGGCTCCGGCACCGCGGGGCGCAAACGATGGTTGGTAGTAGAAGCCTGGAATCGCCCGCGGACCGCGGAGGATCTTGGCGCATCCCCGTCTGCACCATTCGGCCGGATTCTGGCCCAGGACGGTAATGGCCCCCAAGGACTGGACGATGCTCCTTCGTCGTCCCCTGATGATGTGTCAGCGGGCGGAGGCGATTCGGTAGCGCCAGCGGCCGGCGGGGATGCAGCGGTGAATTCAGCCGTGCTCTGATCGACCGCTCCGACCCCCTGAGGTGATACATGGCGCAGTCCGGACCAGTTAGCCGTCACCGCGGCGTCTTCGCGTTCGGCCAGCGGCATCGCGGTCCCGCCCTTGGAGGTCGCGTCTCCGTCCCACGTAGGAGGCATCTCGGTGGTCTGATTCGCGTCGGTCGTCCTCGGATGCCGAGCGGCGTCCTTCAATCGCGAACCCGCGTGGACCAGCGCCTCGCGTGCCTGCTGCTCCCACAGATCGCGTCCTCGGAGGAGAAGGGGGCGGGACCCGCGGGTGGCAAGGGCCAGGCCGCGCGCTGCGAGATCTTGGGAGCGTGTTGTCAGACCCCGAATCACCGGGCGATCTTCACCACGCGGGGTGATCGGAATTGGTCGGAACCGCGGCTGGATTGGACGCGGCGTCACCGCAGTTCGCTCGGAGCGGGCACGACGGGCCAACCGGCGAGTCGCAGTGAGCTGCGGCACCGGCCGGCCCGTCGTCATCCTCCTCGTCGTGCTTTTCGTGATCTGCTTCGCTCCGACGAGGGTGGCATGAACAACCAGGACGACCGCCCAGGCGAGCAACGGACGGTCGACCCAGAGGTCCGTCGGCGACCGAAACAGGTTGATGAGGAGCAGGCCGACGCCAGCGAGCAGGTACGTGCCCATGTGCGCCGCGAGGAGGCCCGTTCCCGTCAGCCATGCCCCTGCGGCTCGCCCGGCTCGTCCAAACTGAACCTCATCACTGCGGGTCGCGTTCATGCCCCACCCTGTACCTTTGCGCCGACCCGTGGCTCGGCGCCAGTGGGGACCCCTACGGTGCGCCGAGGAGTCCGTTGATCCGTTCGAGGTGCTGGCGATCGTTCTGGACCAGTTGGCGAATGCGCTCATTGATGGTACGACCGCCATCGAGTGATTGGTTCCATTCCTCGGCCGGGAGCGTCCTCAGCATGGCCAGCGTGGACTCCCGCGCCGTACCAAACTGGGAGAGGAGGACTGCCGTAGAGTCACCCTCATGCTCGGTGCCGAGGACGGGTGCCTCATCCTCGCCGAACATCTCCGGCATCGGCACGCCCGTGATCCGCTCCTTGAGCGCTTGCGAGAAGCGCAGTTCGCTGTCTTTCAGGCGGGTGATCACGTCGCGAATGGAACCGCCCTGACCGCTTTGCATGGCAAGACGCTCCTCCGGCAGCGGGCGAACCCGGTTGTTGAGCTCCCGGTAGGTGGCGATCAAGCCATCGATTAGCTCCCGATCAGACACCTGTCACCCCCATTCTGCGTCGACTGCCCGACACCACGGTGGCGTGGGCGTTCCCGATCCGCTCGCTCTCGTCCCGGTGCGGTCGGCGAACCCCGGCGGGTCGCCTATCGCACGCGGTAGGCCCCGGCTCGGCGGGAGGATTTTACGCACCCGACCGGAGGTCCTCAATAGGGTCCGGCAGCGTGGCGTATCTCGCTTAGGTAGCGACCGGCGACGGGCAGTGCTAGACTCCATCCCCAAACAATGACCCCGGCGTGACCGAGGGGTGGTACCGGCTCAACGATGGGACAAGCTTGATGGTAACGGCCGGCAACAGCCGAGACAGCGTTCGAGTCCGCACGCCGATGCGCTGCCCGATTTGCGATGCGGCTCTCGTCAATGTCCTCGTACGTGACCTCGGCGGAGTGACGGCGGACCTGATCTGGCAGCTTCACGCGGGCGAGTGCGCCGAGCACGGCTGGTTCCAAACCGAGGTGATCTCCCGCCCGCCGCGCGAGATCTTCGCTGTGGATCGCCCGTTCGGGGTGGCGCGGCGTCTCGTTATTGACGGCGAAGAGATTTACTCCTTTCCGACCGTCTTCAACGATCTCCCGCCGAAGGCCCGCCGTCAACGGGTCGATCCGTTCGATCCCAAGTACTGGCGCGTACGCCGCCACACTAACGCGGGCTAGCGCGGCCGATTTCGAAGCACCGTCCCTGCCGGGTCCCAGTCCCTGCCCTGGGGGGCTGTGATTCGCCGCCCCGGCTTCCTTGCAGCGGGGGTTGCCATCGAGCAAGATGTGCCTGGGCTGGATCGCGTCGGGCATTGAATCGACACCACCGGATTCCCGGCACGTGCCATGCGCAGCGGCTGTTGCCTCAGCCATCTTAGGGCGTCAGCGAGACCCTTTGTCAACGAGGCGGGATTGGGGTCTGGATCGAGATCGACACGCGAGGTTCCATGGTCACCCAGCCCACGACGGACCCGAGCGATCCTTATCGTCCTGGTGGCCTACCCACATCGGGTGGTGACCGGCGTCCGACGCTGACGCCCATAACCCTCTTCCTCGTCCTCCTCGTCGCGTACGTGCTGATCCAAATCAAGCTGGTGCTGGTGCTGACGCTGCTTGCGCTGTTGTTTGCGACGGTCATCGACCGCCCCCTGCAGCATCTGGAACGGCGCCACGTGCCACGCGGTCTCGGCATCCTGATTATCTACGTCGCCCTGATCGGCACCTTAGTTCTGGCCGGCGTGCTGATCGCCCCGATGATTGCGGATCAGGCCAACACCTTCCGAGCCGACGCGCCCGATCAACTGCGGGAATTGCGCCGGCAATGGACGGTTAGCAGTAATCCGCTTTTGAACGGCCCTGGTCAGCAGGGGTTGGATCAGGCGATCCGGGTGGTGGAACGGCCACCGGCACCATCCCAGGATGCGGCCGTGAACGTGCTGACCGGCGTTGGCGGGGCCATCGTCGGTGGCCTGGCGCTGCTGGCGATCACCTTCTACTACCTATTGGAAAAGTCGTTGCTGCGCCGATTAGTGCTGTTGGAGGTGCCGCCTGAGTCCCGCTTGCGGGTGAACCGCGTCTGGGACGACGTGGAGGCCAAGGTCGGAGGCTGGCTGCGGGGCCAGCTCACGCTCTGCCTGATCATCGGCGTGACCGCCACGATCGGCTACGGCATCCTGCAGGTTCGGTTCTGGCCCCTGCTCGGGCTCCTGGCCGGGATCACTGAGATCATCCCCATCATTGGGCCCTGGCTCGGTGGCATCCCTGCCGTCATCATCGCCTTGACGATGTCCTGGCAGAAGGCGTTGATGGTGGCGGGCTTCCTCATCCTGCTCCAGTTGATGGAGAACATGGTGCTCGTGCCGCGGGTCATGCGCGGCGCCGTGGGCTTGACCCCGCTGACCGTCTTTGTGGCAATCCTTGCCGGAACCGAGTTCATGGGGCCGGCCGGTGCGGTGCTTGCGATTCCCATCGCGGCCCTGGTGCAAGTGCTGGTCACGGATTACCTCGATGCCCGGCGGGGAGCAAACCGGGGAACGCCGGTCCCGATGCCGAGCTGGCGCTGGATGCGCGGGCCGATCGGATCCGGCATTTCCCATCCAGCGCCGATTGACCCAGCCGAACTTGGGCGGTCTGGCACCGTCTCCAGCGGAGGCACCGGAACTACCGAGGCGTCCGGGGTGACCGGCGCGACATCGAGCTGGACCACGGATCTCTTGTCCCGTGCTGCTGCGTCCGCCGAGGCGCCGGGCGCACCGTCGAACCCAGGCCGGCAGGCTTCCGGTCCAACCTCCCCACCGCCGTAGGTCAGTGGCCCCGCCGCCCGATCAGGAGGAGGCCGGCCGCGGCCGGGGTGGTCGGATGAGCAATTCCAACTCGGTCTCGTGGATCTCGAAGACGTAACCGCCCACGCTCGCGACCGCCGGCGAACTGATCTCCCCCCAACGGACCTCGACCGGGTGCCCGTCCACGTCAAAGGTCTTGGTCGGGTGCAGGCTGAACGGATGGCGGGGGTTCCGGTAGATCATCCGGGTTCCGCCTGCCTGCTCGACGGCACGCTCGGCTAGCGCGCTGGCTTCCTCTTCGGTCAGACGGGGCGAGGGCTTCGGCGGCGTTCCGCTCGACATGACCTGCTCCTCTCGTCCTTTGGCCGCGATGTCCGGTCGCTCCCCGGTCAGATCCGTCGTGAACACGCCGATTCGGCGGATGCTAGCACGGTAACGAGGAACGCAACGACCGGGGACGGGAGCGGGACACGCCGCACGTCGATGCTCTCCACCGTGACCGCTTGCTCCCGGTCTGGTAAGGTCCACCCTGGTAGACGGCTGCCGTTCATGTTGGGGCGGCCTACAGAGGGGGAAAGAGCATGGTCATGACCGGGACGCGCCTGCGCGACGACATTGACGAGATTATGCCTGGGGTCATCGCCGACCGGCGCCACCTGCACGAGCACCCGGAGCTGGGGTTCCAGGAGGTTGAGACCTCGCGGTTCGTCGCGGAGCGGCTGCAGGCCCTTGGGGTTGAGGATATCCGCACCGGAATTGCGAAGACCGGTGTCACCGGCTTGATCCGCGGTACGGCGTCGAGCGACGGGCCGACCAAGACCGTCCTGCTGCGCGCCGACATGGATGCGCTGCCGATCCGGGAAGAGAACGATGTCGACTACCGCTCGGTGGCCGATGGGGTGATGCATGCCTGCGGTCACGATGGCCACACCGCCATGCTGCTCGGGGTCAGCCGGGTGCTCCTGGACCAGCGGGATCGTTTTGCCGGCACGGTGAAGGTGCTCTTTCAGCCGGCGGAGGAACTTCCGCCGGGCGGGGCGAAGCCGATGATCGAGGCCGGCGTGCTTGAAGATCCCAAAGTCGATGCCGCCTTTGGCATGCACCTCGCTCAGGAGCAACCGCTCGGGGTCATCGGCGTGCGGGCTGGGGCGACCATGGCCGCTGCCGACCGCTTCGTCGTCCACATCAAAGGCAAGGGTGGGCACGGTGCGAGGCCCCAGTCCACGGTGGATCCAGTCGTTGTCGGCGCGCAGATCGTCGTCGCGCTCCAGACGATCGTTGGTCGGGAGGTGGACCCCACGAAGGCGGCGGTCGTAACCGTTGGTGCGTTCCGGGCAGGTGAAGCGTTCAACGTGATTCCGGACACTGCGGAGTTACGCGGCACCGTCCGCACCTTCGACCCGGAGGTCCGCCAGCAGATCGCCGAGCGCATCGAGGCCCTGGTTACCGGTATCGCCACCTCCATGCGGGCCGAGGCGACGGTGGAGTACCGGTATGGCTATCCCGCGACTGTCAACGACCCCGAGATGACGGAGTTGGTCCGGGCCGCGGCGGCCGAGGTCGTGGGGCCCGATCGGGTTATCGAGCCGCCGCAGACCATGGGCGCCGAGGATATGAGCTACTTCCTGGAGCAGGTCCCCGGCTGCTACTACATCGTTGGCAGCCGCAATCCAGACAAGGGGCTCGTCTGGGGCCACCACCACCCGCGCTTCGACTTTGATGAGGAGGCTCTGGCGAACGGCATCGAAACCCTGGTGACCACGACCCTCCGCTACCTGGCCAGGTAAGCGCCCGGCAGCTCGGTGCCTCATCGCTACGGCGATGCTGATGAGCGAGGCCAAGTGGTCGGCTGCCCTCCGTGGCTTGCGGATCTGGGTGTCGGTGGGAGCAGGGTTAACCTGCCGCAGGGGGCGCCATTCCTGATTCGAGGGATGTACTCCGCATCGCGGAGTACATCCCTCGAAGGCCGCCTGACAAGATGGGGGTTTCGGGCAGGGAAAACGTGCCGGTTCGCACCTTGCCCCAGCCCCCCGGACTCCGTAAGCGGGCGTGAACACCAAGAAGGCGACGGACACGCCTGCCTCGCCCACAGCCGGGATGTTACGTCGGGTCCGGGTCGAGCCTCGGTCATCGGCCGCGGCAATGTAGCGGTCGTTTCCCCGGTCCCGGGAAGGGCTACGGTCTGCCGGCCAGGACCGGGACCGTGATTCCCGGGGTGAACCGAAGGCCAGCCGGCCTTCGATCCGTCCCGCCGGACCAGATCCGGGAGCCGCTAGCTGTCACCCACCACCGTGCCTCACCCTCCACCTTTTCACCCTCGATCCAGTAGAGGACATCGAAGGCTTCCCCCGCCACCAGTGGCGGTCGCGTCATGAAGGCATTTCGCCGGGCCCATTCACGGCAGTTCAGCCCGTCGACCGCGGCCCGCACCTCTCCCTTCGCTGCGTGGAAGAGGACTCCGTTCAACCGCTTGTCGTTGCCGTCGTAGCTCGGGGGTGCGGTCGGGTTGACGTACCCCGCCCGGTTCGGTCGCACGGCGACCTCTTCCGCCGCGGCGATCACGGGTACATAAACGGCGTCTCCAGGACAGAACCAGCGGCCGTGGTCCCTGTCACGATCGCCGTTGATGTCGGAGTGACGGAGGATGTTCCGCGCCGGGATGTTGTAGCGCCGCATCCACGTCTTGACCTGCCAGATGATCGCATCGAGTTGCACCTGGGGGTGCTGACCGTTGTGAAAACCCTCGGCCTCGATCGAGAGGGACCAGAGGTTCGGATCCGGATGGGGGAAGGGGCCAAGCCTCAGGATGCCGTCCCGGGCCTTCTGGCTCGCCTGGCGAACGTCTCCGTTGGCCCAGGCGGCATCCTGCTCCCGGACCACCCGCCAGATCCCGCCGTCGAGGCCGATCATGACGGTGGCCGATGCGTCGTCCGTGAGGAAGCGTTCGTAACTGCCCGCGTTGAAGCCTTCCTGGCAATGCACGACGATGTAGGCGGGCCGACCTTGCACGTCTCCCCAGCGCCGGTTGGGGTAGCACTTGCCCTCAAGGAATCGGTCGATGATCGGCGGTGTCATCACTGGGTCCTCCTCATTCGGGTCGGTGACGGTCTCGAATGCCCGGATCGCGCGGGCGCGATTGGCGATGGCCGCGGTGTAACCAGGATCGACAGCCCACCGCCCGTTCCCGTAATCGCCCCAGACGCGGACGGATCCGGCGAGCCCGGCCTGGGCGACCTTGTGGTAGCGCGGATCGAGCCCGACGTAGGGGGCCAGCGCAGCCGGCAGCGAGCCGAGATACGCCACGTGGTGGACGAGCATCGCGCGGGCAGCATCGGCTCCGTTGGCCCAGGTCGGGGAGAGGGCGTCATCGTGAGTGATGCCGATGCCACCAGGGTTGAGATGCTTCTCCCAGGCGCGGGAGAGCCAGCCGCCGCCGACTCCCGCAAGTCCCGTCTCGACGGCACTCTGGGCGGCAATCATGAAAGGGTCATACCCGCACCGGATTCCAAGCGAGAAGAGCTCCTGCACGAACGCGGCCACCTCGGCCTCCTGCTTGGCGCGGTGGTGGCGCGCAAACCGCAGCACGGTCCGCGCCGTTCCGGTGGGTGGACCGACGATTGCCTGACTGTCCATGACCGACGCCCTCCGTTCCGCTTGTTTCCTTGCAGGACGACTCCGGGGAACAGGACACCATGGTGCCCTTCCTGGCCCCTACCCGCATCGTCATTGGTACGTATTCGCGCGGTTGATCCTTCCTACGTATTTCGTACCTGACACTCCGTGCCGGCTCGTCTCCTTTGGAGCGAACTCGCACTACCATGGGCGCGATTTGCGGGGAGATGTGAGACAGCGCGTCGAGCAAGTGACGCAAGGGCACGTCGGGCGGTGGCACGGTTAGCACCGGACGACGCCAGGCTGTTGCGAGTGTTGGCCCTGAGGGCGGCCCGCGAGATGCGTATACCGAGCGGCAAGAACGAAGGCCTCTCGCGGGTGAGTGGAAGGGAAGCTCGTGATCCAGCCGCAGATTGCCCTCCAGCTCTACACCGTGCGGGAGCGGACCGCCCGGGACATGGTCGGAACACTCCGGGAGTTGGCCGGCATCGGCTACCAGGCGGTGGAGTTAGCCGGGTACGGAGGGCTGTCCGTTCCCGAATTGCGTGCAGCCCTCGATAGCCTCGGGCTCTGCGCCATTGGCGCCCACGTCCCCTTCGACCGGTTCGCCATAGAGCCGGGTCAGGTGCTGGAAGACCTGCAAACACTCGGCTGTGATTTCGCAGTGCTGCCGTCGCTCCCGCCGGAGCAGCGGATCGCCTCGCAGGTCCACGGTCTCCCCTCGATGCTCAACGGCTGGGGGGAGCAGTGCCGGGCGGCGGGTTTGACGTTCGCCTACCACAATCACGATGCGGAGTTCGCGCCGGTACGCGACGAAGGGACCTGCCTCTTTGACCTCCTGCTCGCCGGAACCGATCCGGCCCTCGTGGCGTTCGAGTTGGACGTCTACTGGGTCCGCTTCGCCGGGGTGGACTCCATCGCGCTGCTGCGGCACTACCCGGAGCGATTCCCGTTGATCCACGTCAAGGACATGGCCGCCGACCCTGGCCGCTCCGATGCCCCCGTTGGAACCGGGATCATCGACTGGACGGCCGTTCTTGACGCCGCCAGCGGAACCCGCTGCTATGTCGTCGAGCAAGATCACCCCACCGATGCCCTGACGGACGTCGCCGTCAGCCTCCGTCACCTGGAGCGCATCCTGGCCGACGGCGCTTCATAGAGGAGCGTTGCATCGAGCTACGGATGAGACATCACGCTCGCCGGGATGAAAGGAGCCGAGGGATCATGACGGGCACGACCACCTCCGACTCTGGCAGGGGTTTCCCGGATGGGTTTGTCTGGGGGTCGGCGACCGCGTCCTACCAGATCGAGGGGGCGGCGCGGGAGGATGGGCGGGGGGAGTCGATCTGGGATCGGTTCAGCCACACACCCGGGAAGATCCTCAACGCCGACAGCGGGGATGTCGCCTGCGATCACTACCACCGCTGGCGGGAAGACATCGCGCTGATGCGGGAGCTGGGCCTCGCCGCCTACCGCTTCTCCGTCGCCTGGCCGCGGATTCTGCCGGACGGCCGGGGTCAGATCAACGACGCCGGGCTCGATTTCTACGATCGCCTGGTCGACGGCCTGCTGGAGACCGGGATCGCGCCCTGGGTGACGCTCTACCACTGGGACCTGCCCCAGCCGCTAGAGGATGCTGGCGGCTGGCCCAACCGGGAGACGGCGGACGCCTTCGTGACCTTCGCCGATGTGGTCAGTCGCCGTCTCGGCGACCGGGTCAACCGTTGGATCACGCTCAACGAGCCGTGGGTCAGCGCATTTCTTGGTTACCAGATGGGGGTGCATGCCCCTGGACGCACCGACTTGGGCGACGCGCTTGCCGCGTCCCACACGCTGCTCCTGGCCCACGGACGGGCGGTACCGGCTATCAGGGCAAACAATGAGGACGCCTCGGTCGGCATCACGCTGAATTTGAGCCCGACGTATCCGGCTTCCCCGGACCCCGCCGACGCGGCAGCCACCCGGCGCTACGACGGGTACCTCAATCGCTGGTTCCTGGATCCGATCTTTGGCCGTGGGTATCCAGTGGA
>JAUJMG010000037.1:0-4630 GCA_030446955.1 Thermomicrobiales bacterium | reverse complement strand
CTCAACCGGGAGTATCCGACGCTGCCCCTCTTCATCACGGAGAACGGCGCCGCCTATGAGGACCCGGCACCGACCGGAGGTCGTGTCCCAGACCCTCCTCGCACCCGGTACCTGGCGGACCACCTCGCCGCGGTGCGGCACGCGATGGCGGCCGGTGTGCCCTTGCGGGGGTATTTCGTCTGGTCCCTGCTGGATAACTTCGAGTGGGCGTTCGGCTATGACCGCCGCTTCGGGATCACCCACGTCGACTTCACGACCCAGCAACGCACCATCAAGGACAGCGGCCGTTGGTATGCCCGGACGGTTCGGGAGAACCGGCTGGCTCCTGTCGAGGAGTAGCAGGTGCTGGACGCGGCTTCCTCGTCTGTGCGTGCGTTCAGTCCTGCTGCTCTTGCCGCCGTCGAAAGAACCAGATTCCGCCGACCAATAGACCGGCGAGCAGCACGTACTGACCGTACTTTGCGTACTGCCTGACCATCTCCCAGCGATCACCAAGCACCCAACCCAACCCGATCAGGACGGTGTTCCAAAGCCCGCTGCCGATCGCCGTGTAGAGGATGAACTGGATCAGTGGCATGCGACGGACGCCCGCTGGAACGGAGACCAGGCTGCGGACGACCGGAAGCAGACGGCCAAAGAGAACCGCCCAAGCTCCATGCCGGTCGAACCACCCCTCGGCACGGTCCAGATCCTTAGCGCTCACGGTGAGGAGGTGCCCGTACCGATCGACCACTCTGCGCAGCCGATCCTCCCCAAGACGGGCCCCAACGCCGTAGAGCAGGAGTGCGCCGGCCACGGACCCGAGTGTCGCGGCTGCGATAGCGCCGGGCAGCCACATTCGCCCTTGGCTGCTGAGGAAGCCGGTCAGCGGTAGGATCAACTCGGAGGGTATCGGGGGAAATACGTTCTCCAGGGCAATGAGGATCGCGACCCCGCCATATCCAAGGGTTTCGACGATTGTCGCGGCTCTCTCCGCGAGCCAGCTGAACGGGTTCGTCACGCACGTCTCCGCGGCCTTGGGTATCCTCCCACCGTCTTAGTAGGGCCGAGGCTCCTCGCCGGTCGCTTCCTCTGGTGTCCCCACTTGTGCCTCGAGGTCCCCTCGTCTGCTGCCGATTTCCACCACCTGCGCGTCCAGATCTGCGCGCCGTTGAACGCCGCGCTTGGTGACCGGCAGCTGCGCCGACTGAAGGGTACGGGGCCGCCGCCCTACCTGTCCGCGGCGGGCGCGGTCTCGCAAGATCAGCGGAAGCCGTGGCTGGCGAGGTGGGCAGCCGCGCCCGGATGCCGGCCTGCAGTGATTGTGGCCCCACGGCTAGCACTCGGGAGAATCCTAGCTGTCACCAAGGGGTGTATCCGCCCCTCCGCACGTGGCCCACAGACCCACGTCGCGCGCCTGCGCGGCATCTTCGGCTCGCGCCAAGCGATCGGCGTAGAGATCGTCCGGGGGATAGGTGCGGGCGATGGCGTAGCCCTCGCGGACCAGCGTTTCGTTGGCCAGCACTGCACGCCCGTCGCCGGCATCGACGTACCAGACATACCGCAGGAGACGGTCGTAGCGGTCGCGATTGGTCGTGTCTCGCTCCAGGAAGACCTCGGCACCCGGCGGCATCATCGTCGCGGTTCGCCGGGATGCCTCTGCCCCGTAACACTCCGGCGGACGATTCCCGCCAGGTTTCTCAGGGGTATCGATGCCGATGAGCCGGACTGGCTCTCGATCCTCCTCTCCTTCGATGCGGACCGAAATCGTGTCACCGTCGGTGACGGCCAGCACCTCGGCCCGATCAGCACTGGGAGGAATCCCGGCTGGATGATCCCCGCCAGTGCGCGGTTCTGCTGGGGCTCCTGAGCCATCACCGGTATCAGCGCAGGCAGCGAGCAGGAGGCCGAGGGCGAGGAGGGTGGCTACCTGCCGCATCCAAGCGGTCTTGATTCGGTTCGGATTCCCTTTTCGTGAACGCCTTTGCCGGTCCATTCCACCTCGAACGCCGGTTGCACTCACTCTTGCTCTCTCGAGGCTGGTCCCCTAGACGCCCCAAATGGCCTCGAGTCATTCCAGCCTACCACTGCCCATCGTTCCCGATCACCGAGCCCGCATGCTTGGCGCGGTCGGGCAGCGACGGGTACGCTTTCCACCGGTTGGTGGTGACTGGGTGAGGAACCCGCCGGCCTTGGGACGTCCAGGGGATGAAAGGGTGGGCTGGGTGGTCGCGGAAGTAGTCGAATCATCTCCATCAGTTGCACCAGAGCCGACGGCTGACGAGACGCCGCGGGAGCCACGAGTCGTCATCGTGGGTGGCGGATTTGGCGGGCTGTACGCTGCTAAGGCGCTACGGGAGCAGCCGGTCAGTGTCACGATCGTCGACCGACGCAACCACCACCTCTTCCAGCCCCTGCTCTACCAGGTGGCGTCCGCCGCGCTCTCACCGGCCGATATCGCCTCCCCGATCCGAGCCATCCTCCGCAAGCAGGCTAACACCACGGTTCTCCTCGCTGAGGTGATCGCCATCGACGCCGCTGCTCGTGAAGTCGTGCTGGACGACGGGACTCGGCAGCCCTACGACTACTTGGTCCTTGCCGCCGGCACGAGCCACGCCTATTTTGGCCATGATGAATGGGAGCCGCTGGCGCCCGGCCTGAAGAGCTTAGAGGACGCGCTGGAAATCCGGCGGCGGGTGCTGCGGGCATTCGAGGAAGCGGAGCGGGAACTCAATCCGGCGGAGCGAGAAGCGCTGCTCACCTTTGTGGTCGTTGGGGGCGGTCCGACGGGAGTGGAGTTGGCTGGCTCCATCGCCGAGATTTCACGCTTCACCCTAGCCCGCGACTTCGACCATATCGATCCCACCAAGGCTCGCGTAATCCTGATGGAAGGTGCGGATCGCCTCTTGCTGACCTTCCCTGAGAAGCTGGGCAAGAAGGCCGCGACCTATCTCAAACGCCTGGGCGTCCAGGTCCGTACAGGCGCGATGGTGACCGGGATCGATCCCCAGGGGGTCCTGCTTGGCGAGGAGCGGATACCTGCCCGAACCGTGCTCTGGGCGGCGGGAGTCCGGGCGTCTCCGCTGGCCAAGACCCTTGGAGTCGAGTTGGACCGCGCCGGACGGGTCGTGATCGGACCGGATCTCTCCGTACCCGGCCACCCCGAGATCTTCGTGATCGGGGATCTGGCGGCGGGGAAGGATCAGCGCGGCAAGCCACTGCCCGGCACCGCACCGGTTGCCATTCAGCAGGGCCATTGGGCGGCCGCCAACATCGTCCGCGCCGTGAGGGGCGAGCTGACGCGCTCGTTCCGCTATAAGGACCGGGGCAATATGGCGACCGTGGGACGCAATGTCGCCGTGGCGGATATCAAGGGGCTCAAACTGACCGGGTTCATCGCCTGGCTGGCCTGGGCGGTGGTCCACGTCTTCAACCTGATTGGCTACAAGAACCGGGTCCTGGTCACCCTCCAGTGGATTTGGGCCTACGTCACCTTCCAGCGCGGCGCTCGTCTCATCACGGAGGAACCTGACGCTCGCGTAGCTCCGCCTGCTTCCGCCTGAACCATCCGTCCCCATCCCATTAATGCCAGGCGATGCCCCGCAAGCGCAGGAGTCACCGCACGAGCCCCAACTCTGGACCCCGCTCCAAGTTCACTGTTCCCTGACAGGCAAGGGAGCACGGAAACGGCCCCGGACCGAAGCCCGAGGCCGCGTCCTAGCTGTGCCGCTGGCGGGGCTCTCTATCGAGGCAACCGTCGCCGTGTACTCGCCGCGAGTGCTCCGAACACGAGCGCCAGGGCGGCGCTCAACAGCACCAGTCGGTCGGCATCGGCGGCCGATGCCATGGGTCCCACGCCCGTGTTCGGCAGCGCCACCGTGTTCGGCACCGTTGCCGTGTCGTCGTCACCGTCGCTGTCCTCGTCGGCCGGCACGTCCTCGACGGGCGGTTCCTCTCCATCGGTGGGTGGTTCCTCTCCCACGACGAGCAGATTGACGAAGACGGCGCGGGGGGTGTAGTCCGGTGGGGTTGGATAATCCCCGCGGACGGTCACGGTCTGCGGGTTTTCCATAGGCGCGTAGCCCGTCGGCGCCGTTGAGAGATCCTCGGTGACTACGACCGTGGCTCCACGAGGGACGAGGACGATGCAGGCCGCCACCTCCTCGGTCTGGATCGTCATCGCCTCGGTCGTGCAAGTGCCCAGCACCTCGCCCTCTGCGGTCGTCACCTCGAAGGTGACACCCACGCCCAACTCGCAGTTCTCCCGGCCCGCTTCGAAGTCGGCGGCGCTCGGGCAGTTGACCTTGTCGATGATCAGGCCGATTGTCTCCGAGGGGGGTTGATCAGCCGGGATGTTGATGACGACCGCCTCTGCCTCCGGTACCCCGATGAAGGACTCGACGGGATTCTCCCGAGGCACGTAGCCGGCCGGCACGGTTTCAACATCCTCGACGACCAGCACAGGGGTGGGACCGTCAGGCGCCGGCACCGTGACGCGGCAGGAGCCGCTAGCGTCAGTCGTGCACGTCCCGAGCACGGACCCGTCCTCGGCTCTGACCGTGAAGGCGACGCCGGCGGCCTCCTCACACTCGGCCGGGATGTTTCCCCGTGCCAGGCTCACGTCGCCCGGATCACTTGGACAGGTGAACGC
>JAUJMG010000282.1 GCA_030446955.1 Thermomicrobiales bacterium | reverse complement strand
AGATCTGGACCGGCTTGGTCAGGGAGGCGCTGGGGCGATCGTTTGCCTGGCCGGCGTGGCTGGCGCGGCCGGCGATGTCACAGATCACGGCCAGCAGCCCGCAGGTGCTGCGACCACTCGATCAGGACCAACGTCCCTATGCGGATGCCGTCAAGCCCTTCAACTTCCTCGCTAGCCCGCACCTTGCCCCGCTCGGCCATCCGGCAGGGGTTGACGCTCAGCGGTTCCACCTGATCGCACCCTACACGAAGGATGCCCGGCAGTGGACCAAGCTGCGGTGGACCGATGTCTACTCAGGTGAGGCGTTCCGGATCACGACCGGGACCGGCGCTGGTGGGGACAGGACCGCGCGTGTCCAGTCGTACGGCGACGTTATCGCCCGCTACCGGGTGCATCCGGAGGCCAAGAGCCTCGGACCGGACGGGGCACCGTGTGGGAAGCGCACGGTCGGCCTGCTCCGGCGCCGGCCAGTCAGGCTGGGGAACCTTGTCCATATTGGCAAGGAAACCAACCGGCTGGAGGAGGTCGAGCAGGGGCTGGTACACGACTGGGACGAGGTGCAGCTGGTGTTCCGGGAGCCGACGGCCGATCCCTGGGTGCCGGAGGTGCTGCCGCGGCTGCGCTTGCTAGTGACCGAAGCGGGCGGGGTGGCGAAGTTGGCAGAACGGGCCGGCGTGAGCGTGCGAACCGTCCAACGTGCGGTTGCCGCGTCAGCCCGTCCCCGGCAGGCGGCGAGGGCAGCGCTGACGGAACTCGCCGAGGCGATACCGCCCCCTGACGGCCGAGCGTGCCGAGCCTGCGGCGCTCCCGTCCGGTCCAACCAGCCGGGCGCTCGGTACTGCTCGGCCCGGTGCCGGGAGCAAGCGAAGTACGGGCGGCGCAAGGCTGTAACCGTCAACGCGCTGACGCCTCCGGACTGATTGGCTTGGCCCTAGTGCTGGATGTCGTTCAATAGGTTCAGGCCTAGCGCCAGGGCACCGTACCCGAGTCGCGGATCGTCCCGAACAACCGGAAGCCGAGCCGCGTGATGACAGCACGCCTGCCATCTCCCCCCGCAACGGCGAAGTTCTAAATGTTATTTGCCCACGGTTCGGTTTTCTGGACCAACTGCTCGAACTCCGCCACCCCTGAAAACAGCCCCGCTCGAACGGCGCCCCAGGCCGACCCTTCGGATCGAGCTTCGTTCAGCAGCTCGCCGATGAGTCGGTCTCGGTCCGACTTGCCGCGCAACCCCTTCAGCATCAGTTTGCCCCGCGGCGCCCAGAGGTGACCGGTCAATTCTTTGGAGAGCCGGCCGTGGACAAGCATCGCGAGGTACTCGAACCGGTCGAACCAAAGGTCGTATTCGTGTTCTCGGATGAACAGGGACGAGAATGACGGCAGTAGCGTGTCACGCAAGTAGTAGTTGAACGGGCCGTATGATGGAGAAATCTCGCTCAGCGTGGAGTTCTCGCGCTCATTGAGCACATTTCCTGGGTAGACGTCGAGTAGTGCGGGTACAGTAGCGACGTTTCCACCGATGACGGCCCGAGCTCGGGGCTGCACCAACACGGCGGCCAAGTGATCGTAACGATGCGACGCCACGGCGGCGATACCCCCGGAGTACATCGCCAGCAGCGCCGGGTAGAGGCGCCGATCCGGTCGCGTCGTGTACCCATGCTCCTCGCCCGGCAGCGTTGCGAGTTGTGTTACGACGTTAGCCCAGATACGTCGGTGCTGCTCGCCGCCCCAAAAACAGCCGGCAACCATCGCCGCCCGGACCCGCTCACTAGCTGCCTCGTAGATAGCTAGACGCTCCTTTACCTGTCCGGGCGTCACGCCGTGCGTATTCCCCGGATAGTCGTGGTTTGGCAACGCCCCGATGAGCTCCCGGGTCAGGCGGATCAGGAGGTCCTCTAGCTGGACGCGGTGGCGATCCTCGGCAACGTAGCGCTTGACCGATTCGAAGACCGCCCTTGCGTCTAGGGTCTGCTGACCTAGCGTTCGCTCTAACGCCGTGGTGTGTTCCTCGATCTGTCGGAAGAACGAGTTGGCGTCGTCGATCTTGAGGAGCTGTGCCCGGCGGGCCTCGATTAGCTCTGCGGCGATCCCGATCGGCGACCGTCGATGCGTCCAGTAGGTAGCGAATAGCCGAGACTGGTGCTCTCGAACCAGCTTCACCAGCGCCACATCCGAGTCGGCCGACCACCCGCAGACGACGAGCCCGAAGTCGTCAAGCACCTTCAGTATGACGCGCTCCATACGCGGGTCATAAACGCCCAGCTCCTCGTCGGTGTTCTTAATTCGGGTGTCCCGGTAGTCGCCATTGACCTTGACCACGGTGCAGTGAGCGAGCATGAAAGGCCTGGCCCCGGCCGCGTCGTCCGGTGAGGCAATAACCTGGTGCGGAACACTAGCAGCGTCGAGGGCCTGTTCTAGCAAGGAATCAAAGTTCGTCGTGACTACCACCCGGACATAGCCCTTGGCGATGAGCGCGGCGATTGCGTGGTGCGCCTCTGTAGGCACTTTCCTACCCGCCTCCCGATCCTCCTGGGTTGCCTCGAAGTAGGATCGGAGCAGCCCCGACCGTCCACCCTGCGACGGGTCGAATGCCTCCAGCACATTCGAGTAGCTGGCAGGCTTGCCGAACTGGGCTTCAAACCACGCGCCGGGGTCGCCGCCGGGATCGTCACCGGTCAAGAGGCATGCGCGGCGGATGAAGTCCAGGCTGATCGCACCGCCGGTCAGGATGCCGGCCGCCGATGACAGCCCTGACCCTAGCAGCAGGGCATGGGCGCCCTTGTTCTCGTATATCGCCAGGGCAAGGGAAAGTTCTGGCTGTGCCATCGGCAACCGGACCATCCTCTGACGTGGAGACTGTTGTTAGCGGGGCATGGTCATATTAGCACCTGCGGCCGGATGGGCCCCGTGTCTTGCCCCGGAAGGCCAATCCTTCCCCAGCACCCGGGAGTTTCGGGCAGCGCACCTAGGAGCACTGACCCCCCGGGACCGCCGCCCCCACCCGGCGCCCCCAACACTCGCGTGACGGGTCAGCAGCGCAGCCCGGCGTGGCTCCCGCCGCAGGGTCATCACCCCGGCTATAGATAAGCACGGGTCCCAATGGATTCCCCCAACCCGCGACACTTCCAGCGGGCGTATCTCTTATCCCCTCAAACCAATGAGGAGGTACCCGGCTTCGTCGCGGCGCACGACGAGATCCTGGGCTATGATTTCGAGACCTTCGTCGGCGGTCACCTGACGCGCCTTGGCACCCGTGAGGACATCGACATTCAGCGCGAGTACGTCCTGGACATCCAGGAGAACGCGGCCCAGGCACTCCAGACCGTGGACTTCATGGCCATCGCCCAGGAGGTCGGGTTTGAGAACCAGTGGCTGCTGTTCGACACGTACCTGGACGCCGTCGCCCAGGCCTGCGCCGACGCGACGCTTCCCGAATGGCGGGACCGGCTGGGTGGGGCCGAGGTCTTCACGTTCAGCCACTGCTGGACGATGGCCGAGAGCCTGCGCATTGACTAGGCGGGGCCGGGAGTAAGAGGTGCGGGGCGCCCGAAGGCGGCCGGGTCGGTCGAGCTCGGACTCAGCCGAACGCGGGCGGGGGCACCGCCAGGGCGTACCGCCCTGTATCCCCGGAGCGACCGACGCAGGTCCTGACCACCCTCCAGGCCGACGCCATAGCCATGCAACCGGAGGGGCGCGCGAACCAGTGATATTGCTCAGGCTGGGGTGGTCAGGGGACGCACCAGCCAATGTGGACAGGATACCTCTTGGATCGTCGCCCCACGCAGTAGATGCAGGGGGCACAGCCTATCTGGTTTCGAGGCGACTACGGAGGATGTTGGCCACTCGGCCTCGTGGGGCGCGGGTAAACCGGGGACGCAGGAGGCCAAGCAAACGCAACGACGGCTGGACCTTGACACGGTTTCGCTGACGCTGTAAGTTCTAACCATGGTTAAACTAGTAACGGGACACTCATGGTGATACAGGCGGAGGACAGGCAGCGACCGCCCCACGCCGGGGGGTTGATCGGCACGACGCAGGCGGTGCAGGATTACCTCAAGGTCGTCTATAAGCTCCAGCAGCGCGAGCGCCCCGTGCCCACGATGGCGATCGCGGAGCGGTTGGGGCGCTCGTCGGCCGCGGTCTCGAAGATGCTGCGGCATCTGGCGGCCCTGCGACTGGTCGAGCACAACCGCTACCAAGGCGTGGAGTTGACCGAGGCCGGGGAGAAGATCGCGCTCGAGGTGATCCGGCACCACCGCCTGCTGGAGCTCTACCTGGTCGAAGCGCTCGGCCTGCCCTGGGACCGGGTGGACGCCGAAGCCGAGGTCCTGGAGCACGTGTTGTCGGAGGACGTCGAGGAGCGCATCGCCACGCTGCTGGGCCACCCCACCCACGACCCCCACGGCGATCCGATCCCTGGGCGCGACGGTTCCGTGGTCGACCAAGCCCACCAGAGCTTGGCCGAGGTGCCCGTAGGCGGGCAGATGCGGGTGGTGCGGGTGCCCGACCGCGACCCCCGGCTGCTCCGATACCTCGGCGAGATCGGCCTCGTCCCGGAGGCGGAGGTGCGGGTGGTGCGGCGGGAGCCGCTCGATGGACCGCTGCACATCCGGATCGGTGGCACGCCGGCCCAGCAGCACGTCATCAGCCGGGACATCGCCGAGCGCATCGCGGTTTCCTGAGAAACACAGCGAAGCGAGACCAGGACAGCGCGAGCAGCCAGGGGACAAGTGGTGCTTGAAAATCTAACCAAAGTAAAACAAAAGTGTTTCGGAGGTTAGCTCACGTTGCGGCCAGGAGTGGGAGAGGAGGTGCAGTGCCACGGGAGGCACGAAGAACGGAAACGGAAGACGAGCCGCGCGGCAACCCGGTAACGCGTCCGTGGGCGCGGGGGCATCAACCCAGGAGGAGGATTCGGAATGGCAGCACGCATTGCGGACAGGAGAGTCACCGGGATCATCTGGCTGGCCCTGCGCTGGTGGCTCGCGTCGGTGTGGCTCGTGGCCGGCTGGGGCAAGGTCTTTGGGGATCGGGCACCCGCCTGGGTCGGCGAGAAGGCGGGCGCGGCCGTGACCGGGTTCCTCGGGGGCGCGCTGGAGAAGACGGGCGGTGACAACCCCGAGGTCCTCCCGTGGTATGCCGCGTTCATCCGCGAGGTCGCGCTGCCGAACGCGACGCTCTTCGGGTACCTGGTGGCCTACGGCGAAATCCTCGTGGGGCTCGCCCTCGTCGTCGGCTTCTTCACCCGCTTCGCCGCCCTGATGGGGGTGCTCATGAACCTGGCGTACCTCTTCGCCGGGGTGAGCAGCCAGAACCCGCAGATGCTCCTGGCCGAGGCCGCGATCGTCTTCGCCGGCGGCGCGGCGGGCTACTACGGCCTCGACCGCTACGTCCTCCCCGCCATCCGCGCGCGCCTGGGATGGGGAGACGCGCTCACGGGAGCCGGCGCGAGGAGCGGGGACCCCGCCGCGGCCGGAGCGGACTGACCTGGCCCGCCACGCCACCCTCTGGCCCACGGTCAACGACATCCATGCGGTTAGGAATGAGAAAGCTGCGAGTCGTTCTGACGGAAGCCAATGACCCGTACGGGTCTTTGGCTTCCGTCAGAACGATGATTCCCGTCAGCCAGAACCGCTCCCAAGGTGATATAGCGTGACAAACGCGGTCAATGACCGATCACATCAAGAGTGTCAGGATCTCCTCAGTGCCGCCGCATTCGGCAT
>JAUJMG010000281.1 GCA_030446955.1 Thermomicrobiales bacterium | reverse complement strand
CCCAGCGTCCAGCGGTGGGCAGAGGCCCGCCCCCGGTGCCGAGCAGCACCAGCCGAGTGCCAGGCTGAGGCTGGGGCGGCACCGTCCGCTCACTCTCGGGCTCGTAGGCACGTGTCATCATAGGAACGAAAGGTACTGCCGCCTGACCAGTTAGGTTAGAGGTCAGGAAGTGCTGTGAGTGAGCTGTGCCGTGGCCCCCGACTTCCTCGACGCTCGCCCAGCGGCCTCGGCCCGTCGCCCCGGCGATCGGCCTCACCGGCCACCCCTGCTCCTTCACCACCCTGCGAGCGGCGAACACCGCCATCCCGCTGCCTCCTCGCTCTGGCGGCGGGAGCAAGAGCGAGTACATCGACCGGCATTCACCTCAGATGCCGGCGCGAATGTCCGGATGACGACCGCCAACCGCGAGCGGCTCTTCGATGGCGGCCCCATTTGGTCGCCGTCGCCCAAGACGGCATGGCACTGGGCCTGGGAAGGAGTGGCATCGGGAGGAGCGCCTAGCGTGCCCAGGCCATGGGCAGCAACAGTCCACCCAGGTTGAAGCGCCCGGGCGGCGTCCTCGCACCGCCGGACGACTGCCAGCCCCTCCTCGGCCTCTCAATGCCGCCACTCGCGCCCCCAACCCCTCGTCCGGCTCTACAGATCGGGTAGGTTGTGAAGCGAGGCCATGTCGTGGTCCACCACCCGGAGCTGATCGGCGCCGGAGTTCGCCGGGGCGTTGCCGGGTCGCCTCGGCGAAGCAGAACAGCGGCTGGAAGCCATAGCCGCCCTTGAAGTGCGACGCCGCACCCTCCCTGCCCTCGGAGTGCACCCTTGACCAACGCCGCGTCAAGGTCCAAGACCATGTCGTCGACCTCGCCGAAGGCACCCGCTCCCGTGCTGGGCCAGGGCTCGACGCAGGGCGTCGAGGACGTCGGCGTCGACCTACCGCACCGCCGGGCAGATGGTGGCCGACGATGCCACCTCGTCGAACGGGTCGGGCTCGTCGCGCAGGCCGCCATGTCCGACACGCACTCCCCGCCGCCGGGCCCAGCATGACCGCCACCTGGGACAAGAGCCGGGCACGGGTCGTGCCCCGGAGCCCACTCGCCCTTCCAGAGCAGGGCCGCCGCATCGGCAGGCGACAGCCGGGTCCAGTCGGCGATTTCACCGAGAAGGTGCAGCCAGCGAGGGAGGCGACCTGGCTGTCGCCCTGGGTCACCACCAGCCGGCCGACCGCTTTGGTAGCGTTCACCTCTCGGAAGTGCCCTCCTCCTTCGGGTCCGTGCATCTTGAGCAGCGCAGTTTCCCTTGCGGGAGGGGGTTTTTCGCGAACCCGAGGGCCTCAGGGAGTCAGGGCTCGTCAAGATCACGGATAGGCGCCGATCACTAGCCTAGCTCGCGAGGAGATCCATGATGGCCGATCGAGCTGAAATTGCTCTCGTCTTTGCTGCAAGTCGCGCGAACCTATCGGCGGGCAACGTCTCATCAATCCAAGAACTGATAGGCGAGCACCTCGGCAATCTCGATTGGGGGTGGCTGATAGACCAAGCTCACGAACACCGCGTCCTTTATCTGATGGCGAGAAACTTCCTACGCTATCGTTTGTACCCTCAAACGAGCGACCCATGGCTGCAATTTAGGCATGAAGAGCTGTTTCGCCTACTATACAGTGCAAATCGCGCCCGCAACCAAGACTTGATTGACGAACTAATGGTCATCGCGAGTGCACTTGAGTCACAAGCGATTATTCCGCTCGTTCGCAAAGGTCCTGTACTTATCCAGGAGGTGTATTTCGATCGAGGTGTCCGTCCGATGGCAGATCTCGATCTGATGTTAGAGCCAGACGACGTGCCAGTTGCACGACAAATCCTGGAGTCCCTGGGATACGGAGACGGCTCCCTCGGCGCATCATCACGAGTGCTGGCCTCAGTCTCGCGGCGTGAGCAAGTCTACCGGAGGCTCCATGTCCCAAATCTGGTACTCAGACGACCTGTCGACCATCCCTTTGTTAAGGAGTTTGTGATCGATATATCGCTGAACCATTTCCTTCCAGGAACGCGGTGGGATTTGCCAGCGGAGCAACTTGCCGCGAGGAGCCAAGAAACGCGTCTGTTCGGGGCTAGAGTTCGCGTGTTTACCGCTGAGGAGATGCTCATAGATCTTACAACGCATCTTTTTAAAGAGGCTACGACTCTCGTCTACATACAGATGCGGGCCCACGCGAACTTGCTCAAGTTCCTCGATATCGCCGAGCTGATTGGAGCAGCCAACATCGACTGGTCCGTGTTTGTTGAACGAGTGCGCCGGTACCGCATTGGGCCTCCCGTATATCATTCTCTGTATCACACGGACAGCCTTTTTCCCGGGGTCGTTCCTGGCCATGTGCTAAAAGCCCTTGACCCGCGGGACCCCGCTTTTGTCCGTCAGTACGGGTTCGCCGATAAGCAAGTGCGGGAGTGGAACAACGAACTCGTGGACCGGATGTTCGCATCCCCAAGAGTATGGGGGGGGCCAGTCTCCGCAGCAACGGAGTACCTGTTTTCGCACGACAAGGACGCACGTCGAGGACCGGGCGGGAGGTGATGCTCGCTCAGCATACGGCGGCCACTCTCCCTACTCGCCCGCGATGGTGGGCAAGGTCTCGCCCCGTCCGCTTGATCCGCAAGGAAAGCAGGAGTCCGACCGGTCGGGGTCAGCGGGCCGTCACGGGTGACTCACGAGGTCCTCCTGGATTGGAGAGCTGGCTGGGACACCTCTACACCTACTCTCGGAGGTCGTCGCATTGGTGGATCCCTAGGGCGTCACCAACGTCCCTGCGAGGGAACAACTAGGCCTGAGGCTCCGCGCCCCGTTCGGAAGAGTGCTGACCTGCTAGCGGCTCGGCCACAGCCTTCGTCGCCCGCCAGCAAGAAGGGACCACTGTTTCGCCAGTGGCGGACCACTTCCTGGGCCCCACGTTGGCTGGTACAATGCCCGACGGCTTCATTCGTCTATTGCCTACATGAACCCCAACGAGGAGGAGGCCGGCATACTGACCCGCTCGCCGCATGGCCCACCTGGCCCGTCAAAACCGGGGCATCCTCAGTGAACCTACAGAACAGATTTCACGACGGCGACATTCGGACAGCCTCGCGAGGACTCCGGAGGTAACCATTTGGACCTCCTAGACACCATCATCGCTGCCAAATCAGATCGGCTTGCGATCGTTCTTGACGATCAACGATACCTAACGTTCGGGAGCTGGGACCAGCGATCGAATGCAAGTGCACACGGCCTCATCCGCTCCGGGCTAAACCCAGGGGACCGAGCCGTACTCCTCTTCGCAAGGTCCCACTGGATCGACTACGTAATCACCTATACCGCCATGCGTAAAGCCGGGGCTGTGCCAGTAATCCTACCCATTCCCTGGGACGAGAGGGAATTGCGGCAGGTAGTCTCGGCTTCCAACGCAGCGTTCGTCATTACTCCCCAGGGCATGGTGCCCTCATACTTGGGGCCCGTGCTTCATCCACATGACCTTGAACTCAATTGGACTGCGGAGAGTATCAGACGAACCCCGATCGCCTCTGCTCCTACCGAAATCCGTTACGTCTCAAGCCCATTAATGCGCCCGCAAGCTTATCCGTCTCGTTGCGGGGACGTACGTCAGGGAGCGATCGGTCAAGTCTTACGAGCAGCTAAGGTCGAGGACGCTCCCTTTCTACACACGTTCTCGCCTGGTACGGTCGCCGGCCAGCAATCGCTTTTCTCGAGCGTTCTGCGACGCGGTCCAACCTTCCTGCTATCAACGCCGCCGCACCACAGTAGTTCTATCTTGAGGGCCCTCAGAGACAAGCGCATCCTCTCCTGCGGCCTGACAACTCCGATCGCAGCTAGTTTGACGTCCCTACAACAAGGTGTCCCGTACGATTTCCAGCACATCCGCTGTGTAGTCTTGACTTCCTCACTGGCGCACCCCCCGCTGCTCAGAAGCGTTGCCGCTCTGTTCCCAAGGGCGACCATCGTCCAGGTCAATCCGTTTGCACCCGAAGACGAGACAGACGTCGTCCTTACCTATGACCGGCAAAGGCCCGGTTCGGTTGGACGAATACGAGATAGCGCAGCGGTTAGCCTCGGAGTGCCAGGAGCGGAGCCCGGGGTGGGCGGATTTGACCCGTTATACGTCACGAGAACACAGTCCGAAGGCAATCAGTCTAACGGGCCGCGTTGGATCCGCTCCGGGTATCTAGCGTGCATCGACTCCTCGGGCCACATCTACGTTCCAGCAGAGTACGGCCATGTACTTCGGCGAAGAGACGCGGTCCTATCGACTTGCGATATCGAAGGCGTCCTTTCCCAGCATCCATCCGTGCGAGACGTGGCTGTGGTGCCCCTTGCAATAACGAGGTGCCGAGGGCTGCCCATCGGTCAAGAGCTAGTTGCGGCAGTCGTCCTTACTCCAGGGGGAACGACAACGGAGCTTGCGGGGTTCCTGGCCGAGAGACTTGGCCCTCACCGATGCCCAAAGCGGGTCGATGCCGTTGATGAAATTCCTCGAACGGCTATGGAACGAGTCATCGAGAGCGAGCTCCGAACCGTGCTTGCGTGTCCCGCCGAACGGCCGCAGCGGTCGGAGTCTCACGTCGCCATCGAGTCTTTGATAAAGTCGATATGGTGTTTGGTGCTTCATCTACAAGACGTTGAATCCGACGCCGACTTCTTTGAACTCGATGGAGATGCTCTGAGAGGTCTCAAGATATTGGACCTCGTCGAGGATGCGCATGGCGTGACTCTTAGCCTAGCCCATCTTCTCATAGCACGGACCCCTTCTCGCCTCGCCGACTTAGTGGAAGCGGCCATTGCGGATTGCGATGGGCAGGTCGAAGCCCGGACGGCGCACTGCACCGAATGCCGTGAGTCGAAGCTGCTACCTGAGCAAGAGCGAATGCTCTGGCGCGAGCAGCTCGCTGCGGGGTCATGGAACCTTCCCCCCTTTGTCCAGCGATATCGGGGGCGCCTGAATGTCGCTCTTCTCGAAGATGCTCTGAGCGAGGTGGCACGACGTCACGAGGCGCTACGTACTACCTTTGAGCTTTGCCATCGCCGTATCGTTCAGCGGCCTCACCGGCCGTCTCGAGTCGGCGTGAACGTTATCGATCTCACGCCGCTTTCAAGTGAGGCCCAGTTCCTGGAAGTTAACCGAATGACGTGTGAGGCGGCCTCCAAGCCATATGACCTGGTTATGGGGCCGCTCTTTGAAGCTTGGCTGGCTCACCTCTCCGCCGACGACCACATTTTCATCGTGCGGGTCCATCATGCCATCGTTGACGCTCAATCTAGTCAGGTGTTCGTCTCGGAGCTCGCGGCGTTATACGGCTCTGCGCTCGCCGGAAGGCCGCTTCTCCTTGAGCCGGTCCGACAGTTCAGAGAGTTTGTGGGAGAGCGGCGACGCCTTCGTGCCGGTAGACGCGGCGCCAAGCATCGACAGTATTGGGTCGACCAGCTGCGGGCTGCGCCCCTGTGCGTTCAGCTTCCTCTTCATCACCGCGGTTCTGCACCCGGTGGCGTCCAGGTCCCAGCAGGTAGACTTAGCGAAGCTATTCCGCCTCATACTGTAAGCGAACTTGAGAAAGTGGCAGGCCGAAATGACACCTCGGTGTTTACTTTGGTATTGGCTGCGTTTCAGATTGCCGTCCATGATTGGACCAGGCAGAACGATGTCGTAGTTCCGATGATGGTAGCGAACCGCCCGCCGCGGTTTCGCAACGTCATAGGGT
>JAUJMG010000280.1 GCA_030446955.1 Thermomicrobiales bacterium | reverse complement strand
CGGCGACAACTTCATGGGCAGCCGCGCCGGCGTGGCTGGGTGAGCGTGCCCACAGCGCGGGTCGGCCCACCGTGGGCGCAACGTTATGGGGAAGTTGGAGTGCTCAACTCCGCCGGTACTCGGTGATTGCCGAAGCAGGGCACCGACTAGCCTTATCCTGAGCCCGTACTGCCTTCATTTTGTTCGCTGCCGTCGAGTTTGGGTGAGCAGCAGTTCGAGGAACTGGGTCTGCGAGGGCCATCCTTCTTGAAGCCCGCGGGTCAATGCCAACCCCGCTAATTCACGAGCACGCGTTGCCCCAGCAGCGACTTCAGAAGCGCTTGGCAATGTCCCTCCACCATGCACAAGCCGCGAACGGAGTCAATAGAGGGTCTTCAGCTCGGCGAATATTTGCGTGCTCTGACCAGCGCCCGAGCTAAGGAATACTGCACCGTTTAGGCCGAAACGATAGGTGAGCTCCCGAGTGTCGGATATACCGGGGAGGAGCCGGCTCTCGAGTGTTATAACGCTGTCAACTAGGGCATCGCTCGCAAACTCCCGAGCAGTGGCTTGCGAGAACCGGTGGAGCGCTATGTCGTGGGACGTACGCGGCATCGTGACGGCGTCGTCGCTGATTTTGGTGGCCAATCTAGGCAGCCATTGCGGTGGTTGACCCGCTCCGGGCTCACCTCATCCCAACTCGCCCCGTTGAGTGGGTCGACCTCCGCGGCCACATCAGCTCGTGAGTACCCTCGGCGGTTGCCAGGTGGGCCTCAAACTCGCCTGCCGCGTCGTCGAAGGGCCGCTGGCGCGTGCGGGTGATGCGGACCTGGTCCCGCCGGCGGGCGACATCGAGGACTGCTCCGAGAAGTCTGCAATGCGCCGCGCCGCGCCCACCAGTCGGGGAAGGTGGCTCTTCTCAAAGGCTGAAGTCTCCACCAGTACCCGCGGGCGGTTCACCTGGCTCAAGCAGACTCGGGTGGGTCACGTCAGGGACGTAAGGAGACTGAACCGTTTTGTGAGCGGGTGCAGAGACTCGGAGCGGCCGAACATAGCGAGCCCGACAAACTCAAGTTCGTCGGGTTCCGCCTCAGCGGTTTGGGACATCTGCTGCGTGGCCGACGCGCCGAGCATCGCGGTGACGAAGACGTTCGTCTCTACGTCGCTGCCACATGCCTGCTCGTAGGTGCTTCGGATCTGGTTGGCGTTCTTGGCCCCGAGGACGATGACCGGATACGTACTGATGCGTGCGTGCAATGGCGTCCGCTCGTTCACGTAGTCGAGCAGCTCGCACCGCAACGGCCCAAGGTCGGCGGCGAGCCCAAGGACGAGGTGGCCGAAGGCGTTCAGTAGGAGCCCGGCCGGATGCCGACGATTCAGCACGACAGCCATCTTTTTCGAGTTGTCGGTGTACACGGGATTCCTTTCAGCCTAACCGAGCCGCCCCGCATCGGAAGTGGTCGGGAGGTTCCGAGTCAGTCACGAGCCATGGTGGCGAAGACGGCGCGAATCGATGCACCGAGGCCCCACACCTCCCGATCAGCCATGCCAAGGTCCTTGCCCTCGGCGATAAGAGCGCTGCGTACGAAGTTCGCCGTCTTCCAGCTCGGGTTCACCCTACGCTGGGCGACGTGGTGTGCGTCGTGCGATGGGAGCGACCCAGGAAGCACGGCGAGCCTCGTCAACAGATGAATCGTGAGCATTTTGGCTACCCACGGCACCCAGCTCAGGCCGCCCCCGGCAGGCGGCTGCTCGCCAGCAAACCGACCATGGGACAGCTCAACGGCTCGGCGGGTGCCAGGCGGGTTCTCTGCGAGCCAGTAGTGTTCACTAGTGAACTGCAGGAGCGCCGCGCTTTGGTAACCGACGGTGTAGACGCCGACGACCATGACTACCCACGCCAGGACGGGCATGACGGCCAGAAGGCTGAAGAGCACCAGCAGCCAGACCGCTGCCATGAACCGGCGAACCCTCCTGGGGGCCCGCAGATTGGACACAACCCGAGTTTTGATGAACCAGATGTGGAAGGTCGGGGAAAAGAGGGTAAGGAGGAGGTGCCTCAGTAGCTTCGCTTCGGGCATACCCTTCGTGAAGCCGAACCGAAGGAGCACCGCTGCGTCGGGGTCTGCGGCGGTGCCGAAGCTCTTCAGCGGATGGTGCTCACCAACGTGGTCGGCCTCGTAGTCGTCCTCGTTCTGCGCCAGCGGCAGAACCGTTCCGAGGCGCGCGCACAGCGTCCTGCCGCTGATCTCGCCGTGGATGGCGAAGTGGGCTAGGTCGGTCTGGAACCAACGCAGGCGCCCGACTGCCGTGCAGAAGGCGTAGGGCAGGAGCAGGAGCGCCCAGGGCGAGCCATTGAAGGGCATAATCCCAACCACGAGGCTTGCAATAAGGGCAACCAGCTCCAGCCCTACCAGTACCGGTGTCGAGAGTTCGACCAGCGGCTTTTCACCTTCCCGAGGACGACCCGTCACGACGCTGATCAGCGGCTGTAGGACGCCGGGTAGCCGGCGTTCGAGCTCCCGCCGGACATCGAGGGACTGGTGACTTGAAGAAATGGGATGGGACAGGATGGCGGAAGCCACGGCTTCCCTCCTTTAAGTCGATGCTAGGTCCTGTCGAGGTCGCTGCTACTCAAAGCGACACCGCCGTATTCCCGACCGAGTTCGATGAGTAGTGCGTTCTAGCCTCGATCTCAGCGCTGGCGCCCCTGCATTGGGACGCGTCTCGCTTCCCGGTGGTTGGGTGAGTTGGGACTATAACTGAATTCGCATGGCTTGCAAAGCCCGGGAGCGGTACTTGGCGGTGCCATCCCATCGCTGGTGTAAACGCGGCGAGAACGTAGGTTCCTTCAAGAGCTACCGACTCACGAAAGAACCTACACCTACACCCGTGCCACGACAACTGGCGTCCACCTACCGCATCCGCGCCGAGATCGACGAGTTGTTCGGCTCAGGCCGTGACATCGCCGAGGTGCTCGGTGGATCGAGGTTAAAGCGAGCTGACGATCGAGATCACCGCGGGACCGGCCGAGCTCAAGCGCCCGAAGCTGCGCAACACGACCGAGGGGGTTCGCCTGGAGCCTGCTGGGCACGGGCGTCGTGCGCTCGGAGCCGCTCGAGGCGCTGGTGATCTCGGCGCGGGTGCGGGGCCTGTCCGACCGCGACGTCGAGGCCCTGCCGGCGGAGGCGCTCGGCCCCGAAGCGGCCCTTCCAAGTCGACCGCCAGCCGGATCTGTGCTCCCCTGCGCCACGAGTTCGAGGCCTTCCGCTCCCGGACCTTTCCGACATCGAGCTCGATTACCTATTCCTGGACGGCTCCCGCTACAAGATGCACGACGGGTCGCGCGCCGAGCCGGTGCTGGGCGCCTACGGGATTACCACCGCCGTGCCAGCCGACAGCGCGGTGGCCAAGTGTTGATTCTTCTCTTCCCCGCCGCATCTAGGTCGAGCTCGCAAATGACGACCTCGGCGAGACGCGATCTCTCACCAGTCACATCGGTCAGGGCGGTCATACGATAGTGCGAGGTAAGGAGCTGCAGTTCTGCGCCGAACCGAGTAACTGAACCCCGCCCACTCCGAGACGCACCTTCCTCGGGAGTGAGCGACGTCGCTCAGCGTTGTACCGACGGGACGTTCGGGCAGCTCGTTTCCGGCTGAGGCACAGGTTCGCATCGCCAAGAGGACCTGCCCTTCATCGCTGGCCCCCGGCGCCTCACCGGGCCGTCTCGGCTGGCTCCTTCGTGACTGATCGCGCTCACGACCGCACCGGCGGCGGCACCCGAGGTGCGCAGGCAATTTGCCAACACAAAGGTAGACCTCACGTGAGCATCTTCTCCAGGATCATGTAAGACCCGGTTCCCACGACAATGCTCAAGAGTGCGTTCCGCCGCCAGTGGTGCATGGCGACTGTCGCGAGCACGCCTATGACGCTGGGTGCCCCGTAGGGTCGTTCCAGGAAGTCAACGCCTGTCAGGCTGTACGCCACCAACACGACCATAACGCCTACCGGCATCATCGCACCGACAAACTGTGTGAGCTCGGAGTCAGCGAAACGTCGGAGCACCGCGAACGGAGCTGCTCTAAGCAACACTGTGACGACAGCCATGATGAGCACCCCGGCTGCGAAGTATGGGTGCCCGGTCATCGGCCCCTCCACTTCTGAAGACGATAAGCGGCGATAACCATCGCGACGAATATCCCAAGCGCAACCACCAGAAAATGCTCCACCGTGGCCGCTACCGCGAACACGCTCGCCGCCAATCCCATGATGGCCGACCGCACATTCCGTCTTTGATAGAGGGCATCGAGCGCCAACACGACGAACAGAGCCGTCAACGCGAAGTCCAAGCCTTCCAAGTTCCTTGGCAATCCGAACGCGGCGACGGCGCCAAGCGTACAACTGGCAGTCCAATAACCATGGCTAATGAGCTGAATCAAGACGATCCGACGCCCCGTCAGGCTGGCCTTGTCCTTTGCCGCCACAAGCGAGTACGTCTCGTCGGTAAGAGCCAGCACGCTATACGCTCGGCGCCACCGCCCCCGCACCAGGTTCAGTGGAAACGACAAACCATAGAACACATGCCGAAAATTAACCGCCAGGGTCGATAAGGCCACTTGGCTCAACGGCGCTCCACCAGAGAGCAAGCTGACAGATAAGAATTGCATCGAGCCGGCAAACACTAACAGGCATGACAGCGGGGCGTAGTACCAGGGTATGCCGTTGTTGGTGAGGAGCACTCCGTACGCCAAGCCGAGCGGTAGGTACCCCATAGCCACAGGTACGGTAGCGCGGAGAGCGTACGACAAATCTGTAGCGGCCGCATTACGCTCATCGACATTTGGTTGTTGGGGCAATGCATCTGGCTGTGCGGGCGCAGCCTGGCTTCCCCGTCTTCCAAGGTCGTCGTTCATGTGAACAGGCGGAAGCGACGTGTCAGCGATTTGAGTACACGTGTCGGCCCGAATACGCAGACCGCGACGTAATCGACGTCTTCGGCGTGGGTCTGGGCCGTTACACGGACTTGCGCTGGAGTACCGCCTTCAAACATTGAATGGACGCAGCAGGCAAGCGGTAAGCCGGGCTCTTCGAGCTCATGCCACAACCGACGCAGACGATTGCAATCGTACGCCTTCAGCACAATGACCGGATGATAGGAAATGTGGGCGTAGCTGCCGCCGTCGGCATCGCGGTAGTCTTGGACGTCAAGCTTTGAGCGGTCGACGGCGTCGGCACCAAGAGTAAGAGCGATGTAACCGGCCGCGTTAAGCGGCGACCGATCTCGTAACGCTTGTTCAGGACGATGACCGGGCGCCGGTCGCCCACCGTCTCGTCATTCATATCCCCTGCTCCTAGGATGTCGTCAGACGCCGCACTTACTACGCATAAGGCTCCCGCCAAATCGGGCGTGGACACCATATCGCAGGCGGGGCACGGGGCGTCGGTGGCCAACCCGTACGGCGCAGCCCAGGACGAGCAGTGGTGCGAGGTGCGATCCCGACGCAGCGTCGTACAGGTCGGCAGGGTCAGCCTCAACGCGGCCAAGCCGTCCCGACCGCGCTCAGCCGTCTGCCCATCGCCCCTCCCCTTCGCTATCTGCACCTCGAAGCGCCGGTGCAGCTCGGGAGGGTTGGGCCACAGCCGCTCCCGAGCCTCGGCCACGTAGAGCGCGCGGGGGCGCACCGGGGGGCGCGCTGTCAAGCCCCGGTGCCCGCACGACACTTCGACCCCGGTAGCTGCCTGACACCTCGATCCCTCATGCGGC
>JAUJMG010000279.1 GCA_030446955.1 Thermomicrobiales bacterium | reverse complement strand
CCGTCGTTGAGCACGATCGTGTATTCCCGATCGAACGCGGGCCGGCTGGCGGGATCCATCGGCTCGACGACGAAGGAACCGAGGAGCCCCTTCGTGACCTGCTCCGCCGCGTTGTGATGAGAGTGGTACATGTGGGTCCCAGCGTTGCCATCCCGGATCTGGAACTCGTAGGTGAAGGTCTGGCCCGGCTTGATGGGCGGCTGGCTGATGAAGGGCACACCGTCCATGGAGGCCGGCACCATCAGCCCGTGCCAGTGAACCGCGGTACTTTCCGGCAGCTCATTGGCGACCTCGATCCGCACCTTGTCGCCCTCGGTCACCCGGATCTCCGGTCCCGGAGTCACCCCGTTGTAGGTCCAGGCCTCGACGCGCTTGCCGGGGGCGAACTCCCACTGGGTCAGTTGGCAGGTGAGACGGAAGACTTTGACGTCGCCGTCCATCTCGAACGGCAGCGGCTGGCCGCCCAGCCCCTCCGTCATCGCCGGGAAGCTCTTGATCCCGGCCTCGTGCATCGCGTCCATCTCGTCAGCGGTCATCGCCGGTTTGGCAGACGTTGACGCCGCGGGCGTCGCTTTGGTCATGGCGGCCATGTCGTGGGCACCGGTCTCGGCCGCGCCCGCCGCCGGTTCCCGCACGATTCGCACGCCGTCCGGCGCCAGCGCGGTCCCTATCGCCCCGGCCCCGAGCAGTCCGAGCATCCCCGTGAACCGCCGCCGTGAAACCCCGTTCCTCGTGCTTGCCATCGTCGTCACCTTTCCGTCTACACGCTACACGCCTGTTTTTTCATTGCCCGGGGTCACGCACCCCGGCGCCATGCGCCTGTCGAATCACCGCTCCGACCGCGAGTGCTCCACCGCGTCTTCATCAACGCCGGCACCAACCAGCGGTCGAACCCGATCGAGCCCGCCGTTCGCCACTTCAGCACCAGCCAGGCGGCCATCAGCACGCCCGCGGTCATCAAGGGCGCCGCCCCCGACAGGACGAGGTCGGCACTGAGCAGTGCACCGGCGATGGCAGCAATGCCGGTGAGCAGTCCGAGGATCAGCGCAATCCCGGCAAGGGTCCGCGCCACGGCCAGGCCGTCACCACTCGACGCCGTCTCGTGGAGCGAGCGCCAACCGGCACCGAACCAGAGCGAGCCCAGACCAACCCGGAGGACGAGACAGACCCCGGCCCATCGGATGTCGTCGCGGTAGAGAGCGGAGGGGCCAAGCATCGGAGCCCGATCCGCCGAGTCCGGCAAGACCCTCCGATGCTGTTCCATCCGCCCACCTCCGCCTTGCCATCTCCGATCGACCTCTGGAGACAAGGATAGGGAGGGGCAGCCGGCACCCCCCCGTCAGGGAGGGTGGTTCGGTGACCATGGATCGGGATAGGTCGTTCCCTACCCCATGGGGTTGGTGGGATGAGAGGCCCTACCCGGTGGGGCGGGGAGCGGGATCAACTCGGAGTACTGAGCAACACCGTTGTCGTGAGCTGGCTTGAACCGGCTTCGTGGTGTGAGCGCAGGGGGTGATCCTCGCGTCTGGGCGCGACGGGGACCGCCCTCCCTGCAAACTCCGGGTCAGCGGCTCTCTCCGTTCTGACCGTCAACCAGCCCGTGTCGCAGGGCATAGGCGATGACCTGAGCCCGGTTCTGGAGGTGCAACTTGTCGAGGATGTTGCGCAGGTGATACTTGACGGTGTTCTCGCTCACGTAGAGCCGTGCGGCCAGCTCGCGGTTGGACGTCACCCCGACGACAAGCAGCTCCAGAACCTCACGCTCCCGCTCCGTCAGCGTTTCGAGTGCGCGCTCAGGGGAACTGGTCGGGCGGGCGAATTCCCCGAGAACTTTCCGTGCCAAACCGGGGGTCAGGGCCGGCTCCCCGCGCATCGCCCCGTCAAGAAGTTCGAAGAGCCTGGTCGCCTCCAGATCCTTGGGCAGGAACCCCTGGGCGCCTGATTTCACCGCCTCGAACAGATCGGCGTCGTCCTCGGATGCGGTCAGTACAACCACTTTGACATCCGGAAACTCGGAGCGGATGAGCCGGGTGGCAGCCAGTCCGCCGACCTCGGGCATCGTCAGGTCCATGAGCACGATGTCCGGGCGGTGCAACCGGGTCAACTCGACCGCCTCCCGGCCGTTGCGCGCTTCTGCAACGGTCGTCACGCCGTGGGCGTCGAGGAGACTGCGCAACCCGTCACGGAAGAGGGCGTGATCGTCAGCGATCAGGATGCGCATCGGTCTGACTCCTCTGGGTCGGCTGTTCTCGCTCTCCCGGAACCCGGATGCTCACGCGGGTCCCGTGACCGGGCCGGGACGTCACATCCAGCAGACCCCCAACAGCCTCCGCCCGCTCTCTCATGATCGCCTACCCGAAGCGGGGAAAACCGGCCCGCGCGGCTCCGTCCGGATCGAACCCGGCGCCGTCGTCCTCTACCGTCACCTGGATCCAGTCCTTTGACTGGCAGATCTGAACCCGCACCTGGTTTGCCCTGGCGTGCTTCCGCACGTTGGCCAAGGCCTCTTGGACGACGCGCAGGAGTTGGACCTCCGCAAGCGGAGAGAGCTGCACGGGATTTTCAATCGGCCCCCCCACGTCGAGATCCACCGCGACGCCGCTCTGATCCTCCCACCGCTCAAGGTAGAGCCGCAGCGTCTCGACAAACTCGCGATCCTGCCCTGGGGAGGTGCGCAGGCCGAGAATCCCTTCCCGCACGTCGGCGTAGGCTTCTCGTGCCGCCTCGGCGAGTTGACCAATCTGGATTCCCGCCCGCTCGTTCTGGTTACTCCCCAAGAGCGCCTGCGCTGCCTGGGCCTTGGTGTTCACGAAGCCCAGGACCTGAGCCAGGCTGTCGTGCATCTCCCGCGCGATCCGCTCCCGCTCCTCGGTGACCGCGAGGGCGTGGACCTGGCGATGGAGGTGGGCGTTCTCGATGGCGAGCGCGGCCTGGGTCGCGAAGCGCTCCAGCGTCTCCTCGTCGTCGACGTCGAACTCGGGCGCCGCCTCTTTCTCTGTCAAATAGAGATTGCCGAGCACCCGGCCCTGCGACAGGATCGGCACGGCCAGCAACGAGCGCATCGGCGGGTGGTGGGGCGGAAATCCGACGGAACGTGGATCGCGACCAAGGTCGGCCAGCCGCAGCCGTTGGCCCTGCGTGAGGCTGACCCCGAGCAGCCCATGCCCCTCCGGGATCGACCCGATTCGTGCCCGCTCCTCCGGGGTGATGCCGGAGGTGAGGAACGCGGCGATACCACCCTCGTCGCGAAGGTAGGAGAGGGCACCGTAGCGGGCACCGACCAACTCCCGGGCCTGGTCGACGACCCGCTGCAGGACGGCATCGAGCGCGAGCTCGCCGACGATGGCGACGCCCGCTTCGTGGAGGGCGAGCAACTCCCGGTTCTGCTGTGCCAGCCGGTTCTGCATCTGGCCGATCACACCGAAGATGGCCTCGGCGAAGAAGAGCGTGCCAAGGAGGACGATGCCGCCGAGCAGGAGATAGCCCGGCCACTCCGCGAACAGCCGCGGGGCCAGCGTTCGGCGCACCAACTCCAGCCCAGCCAGAAAGACAAGCGGCGCGAGGACGGCCACCCACTTGAGACGTTTCAACCCCAGGTTGGCAGGAATCAATGGCCTTGGAGGGCGGCCAGGTGCTCGTGGGCGAGGCTTTCGACGAGGTTGAGATCAATCCCCGCCTCGTCCAGGGAGGCGCGGAAGTGAGTCACCAACTCCATCTCCTGGTCATTGAGGTCGTAGCCGAACGCCGCGAGTGCACCGATCAGATCGTCCCGCGCCGCCACCCGGAAGGCAGGGTCGGTCATCGCCTGCTCGGCGAGCCGCTTCAGCACGTCGATCCGAACTTCGCCGCCGGTGCTCATCGCGCCATCCTGTCCCTGGGTCGAACACCCGCGATCCGCAGCCCCCGAAATCCGCTCCCCTGCGGTCGAGAGCGACTCCCCGGGGCCTGTATTCTCCGCCGATTGTACCAACCTTATCCGCGCGCGTTTTGTTCGTCGGGCGCCTGGCCCCCTGCGGCAGCCAGCGAAAGACTGGATTGCAGCCGTTGGGATGGTGCTGCCTCTCAGGCCTCTCGGTGCCAAAGCCACGTGCGGTCGTGGCTCTACTGCTCGCCGATGGACACTCCAAGAGGGTCCACCGTCAACGCATGATGATTGGCTACAATGAGATCTCTGTTCTCCGGGAGGGGCGTTTCACATCGGTCGTCCGTGCTGATGGCACATCAAGGGTTAGGCAAGATGGAAGGAATGCGGGAGAGAATGTTGGCGAGGACCGATCTCGCCCCGCTGCTGCTCCGACCACGTCTGGATCCCAAGCCGTGGGGTGGCCGGGCGCTGGAGCGTTTTGGCCTGGAGCTGCCGCCTGATGAGACCATCGGCGAGGCGGTGGCCACGGCTGCCGACGCCCTTGTCACCGGCGGCCCCTTATCGGGACAGTCCCTCGGCGACATCGTCGCGGCCGATCCCACCGCGTTTCTCGGTGAGCGCGGCCTGGCCGTGACTGGCGGAAGACCCCTCTTTCCGCTCGTCGTCAAGCTCCTGGACGCGCGGGAGAATCTCTCCATCCAGGTCCATCCTGACGATGCCGCCGCCCACGCCCATGATCGCCTCGGCAAGACCGAGGCCTGGCACGTCTTGGCCGCTGAGCCCGGCTCTTGGCTCTACCTCGGTCTGCGACCGGAGGTCGCCGATGATGCCTTCGGGGATGCCTGCCGCGGCGGAGGCGGGACGGCCGCCCAATGCCTCCGCCGCATCCCGGCCATTCCGGGCGCCACCGTGCTCCTGCCCGCCGGGACCGCCCACGCGCTCGGGGCCGGGGTTGTCGTCTACGAGATTCAGCAGGCCTCCGACGTTACCTACCGCCTCCATGACTGGGATCGCCGTGATGCCGCTGGCCAGCCGCGCGAGCTTCACGTCGACCAGGGACTCTCGGCACTGCGCTCCCTGTACCGACCCGAGTCGATCACCTCGATCGCCCTAGCGACCGGCGCTGGACGACGACACCTGCTCGCGGCATGCCGGCTGTTCGCGCTGGAGCGGATCGCGCTTGCTGCGGGAGAGGAGGTGGCCTGCCAAGGCGGCAGCTCCCAGACCCTCACCTGCCTGAGGGGCGGAGCGACGGTGGAGACTGACGGTGGCAGCGTTGACCTCAAGGCCGGGGAAACGTCCGCGGTTGCCGCGGTGACCCCCTGCCGCGTTCGGGCCATCGCTCCCGCCGTGCTCCTTCGCGCCTGGGTACCGGACCTTGCAGCCGACGTTGTGAGACCCGCGCGGATCTCCGGTGCCAACGACCAGGAGATTGGCGCCCTGGCTGGTCCGCTGCCTGATATCCGTGACCTGCTCTCGCCCTGAAGCGACCACTCCTGCTCGCCGGAAAAGCGCAACCCCAGGACGCTATCCCTGAACGAGCCGGCGAGTGTGCCAATCCGTCCGCTCCTGGTACGCCCGGGCCACCGTCAGGATGCGCCCCTCATCGTACGCCCGCCCCATGAACTCGAGTCCGGTAGTCAGCCCTCCGTCGCCGAAGCCATTGGGCACGGTGATGGCCGGCAGGCCGCAGAGATTACCCGCGGCGCCCAGGGCGGGCCCATGGGTCTCCACTAGGGCGGCAAACGTGCCGGCAATCGGGGGCGCGACACCCCGCAGTGTGGGAGCGACGATCGCATCGAAGGGAGCCAGCAAGGAATCGAGCGCCTTTCCGCCGAGGCGGCGGATCCGCAACGCCCGGAGGTAATCCACGGCCGGCAGCGTGAGCCCTTCGTAGAG
>JAUJMG010000278.1 GCA_030446955.1 Thermomicrobiales bacterium | reverse complement strand
GCTTCTCGTAGCGGGTGGCGATCGCCCGGTGCCGCTTGAGCCGGTTGATCGTCCGCTCGACTCGGTTGCGCTCGCGGTAGGCGGCGCGGTTGAAGCGCACCCCGCGCCGCGCCTCGGTCTTGAGGCGCGGGATGACCGCCCCGATCCCCCGCCGGCGCAGCTCGCCGCGGATCTTCCGCCCGGTGTCGCCCTTGTCCCCGGCCACCCGGTCAGGCCGGATGCGGGGCCGCCCCCGCCCCGGCCGCTTGACCGCCCCCCGCTCCAGCAGGGCCGCGGCCTGGGTCGCCTCGTGGCGCTGCCCCGGGGTCAGGACCCCGCAGACCGGCTTGCCCCCGTGCTCCGCCCGGAGGTGAAGCTTGGTCCCCCAGCCGCCTTGGCTGCGCCCCAGCGCCTGGTCGCCGCCCCTTTGTGGGCCCCCGCCGCGTGGGGGTGGGCCCGGGTGCTGGTGCCGTCGAGGAAGTGCAGGCTCCAGTCCAGCTCGCCGCGCGCGTCGGCCGCGGTCTGGAGCGCGGCCAGCGCCCGGTCCCAGACGCCGACCCGTTGTCAGCGGCGGAAGCGCGTGTCCACGCTCTGCCAGGGGCCGTACCGCTCCAGCAGGTCGCGCCAGGGGGCCCCGGTGCGCAGCCGCCACAGGACGCCCTCCACGACGGTCCGGTGCTCCTTGGCAGGTCGCCCGGTCGCGGCACGCTGGGGCGGGAGGAGCGGTGCCAGTGCCGCCCACTGCTCGTCGCTCAGTTCTCGGTCTCGCATCCGCCCAGTCTACCGCTTTGAAGACAGGCCCTAGGATGACTAGTAGTACAAATCCACTACTCTGCCTTCTTGCAGGCTGCTGACTGTCCTATGATGGATCGTGTGACGCCTTTCCACAGTTTCTCGCTTTGGTGTTTTTGGTGAACTGCACCCCGAATAACGAACCACGGGGGGAGCCAACTCCTCTGAGACTGGCGATAGCCTGACCTCCAAATGGAGGAGCGCAACATGGGACGGGGACGGACCTTAGGACCTGCGTTCAAGCCGGCGGTAGTGCGCCAGGTCGCGGTCGAGGGGCGGCGCCGGGTGCAGGTCTGCCGAGAGCACGGTCCCGCCGAGGGGCTGCTCTTGCGCTGGTGCCGGGAGTACGCTGAACGTGGCCAGGCCGCCTCTGCGCCGCTCGCGGCCACCAGCACTGCCGCATTGGAGCGCAAGGTCGCCGAGCAGGAGCGGTTCTGCGGGCAACTGGTGTTGGAGAACGCGGCCCTAAAAAAGGGGCTGAGCGCGCTGCCGTCGCGGGGCGGCACGCGATGATCGCCGCCATGCACGCGGCCCAGCCTGCGCTGTCGATCTGCCGCCCGTGTGCGCTGGCGGGCCGACCGCACCTGGTACTACGCCCACCCGTCGCCCGAGGCGGTGGCGGTGCTGGACACGGCGCTGCGCGACGCGATCGAGCAACTGGTGTTGGAGCTTCTTGGCTACGGCTACCGGCGGGTGACCAAAGCACTGCAGCGCAACGGCTGGGGCGTCAACCACAAGCAGGTGCTGCGGGTGATGCGGCAGGAGGCGCTCTTGTGCCAACTCGAACGCCGATTCGTCGTCACCACCGACTCGGGGCACGCCCTGCGCACTACCCGAACCTGCTGGCCGATGCCCCCTCGCCAGACCGGACCAGGGCTGATTCACCACTCGGACTGCGGGGTGCAGTACGCCAGCGCCGCCTACGTCTCACAGCTGACGGCGGTCGACGCCCAGATCAGCATGGCGGCGGTGGCAACCCGTACGAGAACGCGAAGGCGAGAGCTTCTTCGAGACGCTCAAACGCGAGGAGGTGTACCTCAACCATTGCTAGACGGTCCATGAGGCCGAGGCCAACCCGGCCCGCTTCATCACCGACATCTAAAACGCCAAGTGGCTGCACTCGAACCTCGGTTACCGGCCGCCGATCGAATTCGAGGCGATCTACACCGCAACAAGTGGGAGTTGACTTTGCTGGTGGTTCGCTCTCAAGGGTTCACTCCATTGGAGCTTGCTTTGGTGCACGCCCACTTGTCGTCCCTAATGAGGATTGTTGAATGACGAATCAACACTCCCCGTCCACTGACGACGTCGACATGAGCAACCGAGTGCCTCCAGTTGCAGTGTCGCAGGTGACGAGCCGGCGGAAGGTGTTGGTCGTCGATGACGAACCAGGTCTGCAGGAACTGATCGCGGAGGCACTCTCAGATGCGGGTTACACCGTCTGCACTGCCAACGATGGAATCGAGGCGCTCGAGGCAATCGAACGTGAGTTGCCCGACCTGGTTCTCGCGGATGTGCGGATGCCGCGCTTGGACGGCGTGTCGCTTCTGGAGCGCCTGATCGTGGGCGGTCACAACCTACCCATCGTACTAATGAGCGCGTATTGGACAGGGACGGAGTTGTCCGGCGCTCCCTTTGTCTCCAAGCCCTTCGACATCAGCCATCTCCTCGAGATGGTCGCCCGTGGCCTTGACCTAGAGGGTTGAGGCGGCCAGACCGCTCATGTGCTGCCTTCCTTGAGAGATGCTTGTTCCCATGCATCACTATCCTCAGTTGGGGTCTGAAGTTGCCCCTGTTTGGTGGACAGCGAGCAACGAGGTGACCTGCTGAGAAATGGTCCACCTCTTCTCATAGGCTGCGGGGGATAGGTACCCGAGTGCCGAATGCCGTCGGTTCGTGTCGGAGAACCCCTCGATGGATCTCGAACAGGGCGAGGCGCGCGGCATTGCGCGTCGGGAAGCGCTAGCGAGCCAGTAGCTCGTATTCGGGCGTGGCGCAGAAGCTCTCGGCCAGGGCGTTGTCGAAGCAATCGCCGCGGCTGCCTATCGAACTCAGCAGCCCCGCTTCACGTAGGCGCTGCCCGAAGGCCAGGCTCGCGGACCTGGCCCCTTGGTCGGAATGATGGATGGCGCCCGGGAGTGGTCGCCTCCGCCACGTCGCCACGTTCACTGCTTCCACGGCTAATTGAGGCCTGGTTGTAGATCCGAGCCGCACCGGACGCCCTCCGGCGTGGCGGCCCCGCAGGGCAATCGCATTTCAAGCGGCCAGGACGGAGAGCAGGTAGCGTTCGTCCCAGGCGGTCTTGAGGCGCTTGGCCTTGACGCCAACCTTGGCGGAGCGCTCTTGGCGCAGGAGGTTGAGTGCCAGATGGCGCAGCACCGCGAGGTTCTCCGCGGCGTGCCCGGTCCGCACGCGGCTCTCGTCCTCGCGGAAGGCCACGTCCAGCACCCATGGCACCTGGTTCTCGATGCCCCAATGGCCGCGGACGTCCACGGCGATCGTTCGCGCGTCGCTGGGGAAACTTGTCAGGTAGTAGCGGATCTCGACCGTGACGGCGCCGTTGAGGCGGCGCTCCGCCTCGACCGCTGCCACACTGCGCAGGCCCGGCCAGGCTCGGTCCGGGTCAAGCCAGGCCAACACCGCGGGGTCGTCAGTCGCCCAGCAGCGCCGCACCCCCAGGCGCCCGTGGTCCTTCTCGCCCGTCTCGTAGGTCGTGTGGGCCGCGCCCCCGAAGTCCGTCTCCTGCGCCCGCGCGGAGTGGAAGGTCCCCGCTCACGGCAAGGGCGTCAAGCAGGGCCGGGATGGCGGCAATCTCGTTGGACTTCTCGTCGACGGCGACCTGCCCCAGAACCACGTGGTTGGCGCCCGCCCAGGCGCTGACCAGGTAGAGGAGTCCCCGGCCGTTGGCGCGGTCATGGCTGCGTCGCAGCGTCTTGCCGTCGATAGTCACGACCTGCCCGGCGGTCGCCGTCGCCAGCGTCTGCACCCAACGGAGGAAGGCCGCCTCGAATGCAGTCGAGTCGAGCGCGGCGAAGACTCGGCCAAAGGTGTCGTGCGAGGGGATGCCATTCGGCAGCCGGAGAAAGGTGCGCAGCCACGGTTCTTTGCTCCGCCCGAACTCGGCGACGTTGACCCAGGTGTCGGCCCCGCAGATCACTGCACAGAGAGCCACCGTCACGATATCCAGCAAGTCGTGGCGCTTGCAGCGGTCGATACGCGGATCGGGCAGGACGGCGAAGTGCTCGCGAAAGGCGCAGCCAACCCGCGGGTCCATGGCGGGGCTCCTCACCACATCGAAACGGGGCGATGCTCCCGGTCTCGCTTACACCCGCACCCACCTCAAGCCCGTTCATCATGCGATTGCCCTGGGTGGTCGGACTGACGCAGGCGGAGTTAGCTGGGCTTTCCACGCTCAGCGCCCAGCCTGCACCGCAAGGACACATTCGCGCTGCGCATCGACGCGCTCGGGCTTCCCCGCCAGAGTGGGATACCCTGCTGGACGCTGCCTGGCGCTATCGGCTCCGCTCGCGTCGGCGGTGATCGCGGCGACCCGCTCGTCCTCGACGACCACGTCGGCCCGGAAGCGTCCGTAATCGGTGACGACGGTGCCGCCCTCCATGACGAGGCGTCCGGGCATACGCTGTACCTCCGTAATGGTCCGGGGACAGCAGGCATCGCCGTCCGCACGGCCAACGACTGCGGAGCATGCCGCACTGGGATGGCTCTGAGACTTTCCGCCCCGGGGTCATTCAAGCGGGCGCGGACGGACTTACGGCTTGGACCGGAACAGCGGGATCCGACGAGAAGACCCTCTTCTCCGCTTAGTCGATGTCGAACAGCTCACCGAGAAAGTTCTTGCGCTTCTTGCGCGGGTAACCACTGCCCGCTCCGTAACGCTCGGAACCCCGGTACTCCTCGTCAGAGTGCGGAGCGCGGGAGACGTCTCGGTCGTAGGCCCGGCGGTCGTCGTACCGGTCATCGTCGTCCCGCTCGCGGCCACCGGAGAAGGTCGCCGTGCGCTCGATGATCTTGTCCAATTCGCCGCGGTCCAGCCAGACTCCCCGGCACGTCGGGCAATAGTCGATCTCAATCCCCTGGCGCTCGGACATCACCAGGTTGGTGCCGTCATTGGGGCATTGCATTCCGTTTCCTCCGCTGCTCGCCGGATGCGTTGGCATCCAGCCGTTCGTAGCACCCTCATGATACCCACGTCATGCCTACGTCGAAGCGTCGGCGTCGGTTTTGGACTGGCTGCCGCGGGTCATCAGGAGAAAGGGGGTCTCGACGCCCCGGACGGGACTGGTGAACGTTGGACCATAGTGAAATCCCAGACGCTTGTAGACCGCAATGGCCCGCCGATTGAACGCCGCCACGGTGAGGCGGAACGCGCGAGGAGCGAAGCGCTCGGTGGCGTAGGCAAGGCCGGCGGCCACAAAGTCTCGGCCCAAGCCGCGTCCTATGAGATCCGGCCGGAGGCCAAGGCCAATGTCCAGCGCATCATCGTCGTAGAGCCCTGCGCGGTGACCGCCGGAGACCTGTCCGCCCGGCCCGAAGCCGAAGAACCCAACCACGAAACCGCTCGAGTCCAGGACTGCCGTGTAGGACGACATGTGGTCAAGCAGGGCGGGAACGTCTTCGGGGTCCAGATTGTAGAAGGCGTCAGGGCCGTCGTAGCGCCAGGCCGCGATGGAACGGGCCTCGGCTTCCGTCATCGGCCGGAAGGTGTAGAGCATCACGACGCCCCCTCTCGGCGGAATCCCTTCGGCGACCACCTCGCCAACGGGACCCCCGCCTGCCCGCTCCTCTCCAGGCGGGGCGGGTCAGCCGAGAGCCATGGACCGTCAGGGACGGCAGCGGGGGCGGGTGATCAGGTCAGGCCTGCTTCCCCGAGCCACCGTTGGAGGGCCACGACGGCTGCCGTCCGGTTGCGGGCGCCGACCTTCTCCCGCAGCCGCGTCACGTGGTTTTTGACCGTGTGCGGGCTGATATGGAGCCGGGCCGCGATCTCCCGATCCG
>JAUJMG010000277.1 GCA_030446955.1 Thermomicrobiales bacterium | reverse complement strand
TGTAGCGGCCACCGGTCATGACGCGACAGGTGCGGACGACGTCGGCCCACCAGACGGCGTCCGCATCCTGCTCCGCCCAGCCGGGGCGGGGAAGGCTCAGGTCATGTTCGACCACATGGGTTTCCAGGACCTCGCCCTCCGGCGTGCAAAGGACGCCCTTTGTGCTGTAGGTCCCGACATCGATTCCGAGCAGCAACTCCCCGGGCATGACCGTGCTCCGTTCCCGTACGACTGATCGAACCGGCGAGTCGACACACGTCTCGCCCGATCGACAGGGTCATTGTTTGAGCGGGTCGTGCCCCCAGTTCATCAGCGTGTAGTGGACACAGTCGCGTCCGTTAGGTCGCCCCAGCGGAGCATTAGTTCCCAGCGAGGACTCGCGGGGGATGGCAACACGCGAACTTCTGTTCCCAAAGCAACCAGAAGGCTCCGCCGCTCTCCGTAGCTCAGGTGAAGCAGATTGTTGCGAACCCGTGTGCTCCAAACGGCCAAACCTTCTAGCAGGTCCCGATCGGCGCCCCAATCCGAGGCCGCCGCTTCGACCCGCTGGCGTGCGATGTCCAACACCTTTGCCTGCTCCGCCAATCCCCTCAACTCCGCCAGGAGGGGCGCGCTTGCCTCGTCATCGTCGAGGGATGCAACGGCCCGCGCTAGACGTGTTCGGCGTGCCGCGATGCTGCTAGCTCGCTTCTCCACGGCGGCTAGTTCGTCCTTGTAGGGGTCCGCAGCGCGGCGCCGTTCGACCTCCGCGGCGATGATCTCGGGTCGGGTTACAACATGCTCGATCTTCTTCCAGATGACCATATCGAGCAGGTTCGCGGCGATGCTCGGCCGCCGGTGCTCGAAACCCTTGTCTCGGTTGGTGCACACGTAGTTCCAGTTGCCCTTACGGCGCAGGGCGATCAGCGCGTTGCCGCACACTCCGCACCGCGCAAAGCCAGCGCGCAGCAACGTTGCTTCTGGTGACGTGTTGCGACGCGGCGACTCTGCCTTGTTTCGATCCAATCGGTCCAGAGCCGTAGCACGCAGTGCAGGGTCGACGAGGGCCGGGGCGACCCCGTGTGGCATGGGGATCTGGTCGGCCTCCGGACGGATCTGGTCGCGGATGCGGCCGTTCTTCTCCCGAATGCGTTTAACGCGATATGCCCGCATTTCGCCCGCGTACGTCGGCGAGTTCATGATGGCGTGGAGCGTCGTGCGTGCCCAATGATCGCGCCCGGTCGGTGATGGGATCCCGTCCTCGGTCAATCCACTGGCGACGCGTCGCAGCGACTTGCCAGACGCGGTCTCTTGGAAGATGCGACGGACGACGTCGGCCTCAATGGGATTCTCCGCCAGGCGGGTCTTGCCAACCGGATCGTCCCAGCAGTACCCGTACGGCGCTTTCTGGCCGGGGATCGGTCGACCCGATTCGGCCCGGGCACGCTTCCCTCGCTGTGTCCGCTCGATAATCTTCTCCCGCTCGATCTCGGCGGCGAACGCCTTCGCGGCCCGGATGAACTCACCAACGGCGCTGTACTCGAACTGTTCCGTAACGAACGCAAGTCCGGCACCTGCCTGTTCGCACTCGTCGGCGAGAATGGCGAGGTGCGCCTGCTTCCGGCTAAGACGATCAACGGCGTAGGAGAGCAGGACGTCCACCCGCCCTGACCGGAGCGCCTCACGGACGCGGCGCAGACCGGGGCGACCGTGAAGGTCTGCGCCGCTATGCACTTCGCTCTCTTGATCCACGACTACCCATCCCTGCTCGTCTGCGTACCTCTCGCAAGCAGAAACCTGAGTGGCAAGGGATGCGTTTTCTTCTTGCCCAGCACTACTGACGCGGCAGTAGATGAACACTCGCTCCGGAGAAGTCTGGCTCCGCGTCGACGGGACTGTTTTACCGGTCATCGATCGCCTCCTCGTCCGCCGGTAGATTCATTACCCGCCGGAACTCCATCACTTGCTCAGGTGCAACCCCGAGCGCCGCGCTGACCGCTCGGATCGTGCCAACCCGTGGCTCCCGACGTCCCCCCTCCAACTCCACGATGGTGCGCGGTGCCGCTTGGGCGGTCACTGCCAAGCTGCGGATAGTGTGCAGCCGCCGCCGCCGCCAGCCTCGGAGGCTCAGAACCTCGATTTCGCCGTCGCCCATCTCGGTCCCCTTCGCTCGATCCGCGATCGGTTGTTGAGCACAACGTTACCATAGGAGAGCACATTTAGGAAACACAAGGGGAACATACAGGGAACGAGATTAGGTGCGTGTGCTCTCGCCGCCGTCGGTCCGGGCCTTTGCCCGTCCAAGAAAATCGGACCAACCGGACCCATCCGACCACGCCGGCAGTCCGAAGCTCCGCTACACCGGGATCTGCGATGTCGCCCTTGCGCCTCCCCGTACGCGATGCATAAAATGGTCGATAAGCTTCCCCTTTCGCGTCCCCCGCAGTGCGCCCGATCGTGTCGTCGCCCAAGCGGAGGACTTCAGATGGAACACGAACCGCGCGATTTGTCGCCGTCGCCTACCTCGCCGTCCGCGAGCGGTCCCCTCCGGGATGACGAGGGTTCGCCAGGGTGCCGTAACGTAGTCGTCGGTGATCCCCGCTGCCCGGAGCCCGACGCGACGTCAGGCTCGGACACCGTTGACCCCACTAGGTCGCTCGACCTTGGACTCCATGCTGGCACGACCCCGTCGGCCGCCCGAGGATCTAGCGGTCGCCGATGGCTGGATCGCGACGCGATCATGGTGCTCTCCCCAACGCCCGAGGGCCCAACCACCGCCACGAGGTTGATCGCGTCCTTCGCCGAGACGTCTGATTGGCATCCGCGGTCATCGGCCCCGGTGACCGGTATGTTGGGGTCGTTGGCATATGACGCGTTGGTCGAGGACACTGCCCTCGCCGCCCAACGGCAGATGCTCCAGGCCATCGACGTCGCGGTTCCGCTGTCGACTGTGGCCAACGAAGCCGCCGCGGCGCTCCGCCTCCTTGAACTCCAGGACGCGTGGGCGACGATCTCGCCGCCCGTCACAGACTACGCCGCAGGGATCGCCGAGATGCTGTGGCTGGTCGACAGCCCCGCCACAACGATGGCGCTCTCTGCAGGGCACGACCTGACCGCAACGGCCGCTGACATGGCCAGCCAGCTCGACGCCCCCGCCTGGGCTGTGGCGTCGATCATCCAAGACATGCATCCGCTGGCCACCTGCGCCGAGTCCGCACTCGCTACGTTGTTCGACCACATGGGCCTTCCCGACGCCTGGAGCCTGTCAGTCGACGACCTCGGCGCGGCAGCCTGGAACAACGCCGTCGGTGACGTCGCCCGCTATGGCACGTGCGAAATGGAGTTCGCTGGTTTCGATCCGGACGCATCCCACTACCTCGCGGGGGTTGCGGAGGTTTTGAGCCACGGGCTCAACCTAGCCCGGTACGCCGCGGAGCTCGCGACGGTCCCTCCACTCTCGGCCGGTTTGACGGAGCTGTGGGGGTCGGAAACACTGCGGGGCGTCGACCTTGGTCTCGACCTCGCCGGGGTCGCGGAGTTTGCGACGATTCCTCTACTTTGGGCCGGGCTGGCGGAGCTGTGGACGTCGGAAACGCTGCGGGTCCCCTCGATCTGGGACTGGCCAGTCACGTTTCCGCCTGAACTCGTGCCCGGGTCCCCCGAAGGCGACTTTTTGCTCATCCAGGACGTGCGCGCCGACCAGGACGAGCGGCTCGCGGCCTTGCGGCGCGTCGCCGAGCGGATGGCGTGGGTTGGCTTTCGGCCGGGGATCCGTCCAGCGCTCCTGCGGCGGGCCCATGAGCGGCAAGTCTCCGCGAGCCGGGTGCTGAGGGATGAACTGGCGGCGGCGATGGTCCTCGTATTGGGCTCCGACTCCCTGCCGCAGACCGTCCGGCTCGGGCCTGACTGGGTCACCGACGAGCAAGGGAAGGTGATTGCCTTCCCCCCAGAGCAGCTCGGCGCCTGGTCCTATCGGGATTGGTTCACTGCGGCAGTGGTCCGCACGGTACGGCGGTCCCTCCTTGACTGGCCCGACGTGCTCCCGGTCGGTCAAGGTCGCCCCATCGAAGAGCGGGAGGGGCGCGTGGTGCCGCTCGCCGTCGGCGAGGAGGACGACCTGCTGGGGCCGGAAGCCGACGACCCGCTGACGCTCCTCGTCGTCGAGTCAGACCACGACAAGGCATGCCGACGGTTGGCGGCCGTCTTCGACCTGGCTACCCCATGCCAGCGGCAGATCCTTGGGTTGCTCGCCCGCGGCCTCAAGAACGCGGAGATCGCCGGGAAAATGGGCATCACCCCTGGAGCCGTCCGCGCCCAGCTGACGTTCCTGCGGCGACGGGCCCGGGACGCGGGGCTTGCCGCCTGACTTAAGCGCTTTCCGCCCGAGTTCGCCCTTTTTGAGTAGGGGCCCCCGAATCGTCCGGAGGCCTTCACGGTTGCTCGGAAAGGGGCGCTCGCCATGCCGCTGTACCTGACCATCTCCCGCGGGCCGCGGGCCGACCGCGCCAGCCCCATCCTGGCTAGCTCGGATCGCGCGGTCATCGACGCCGTCCTCGCCGCCATCGCCCGCCTCGACGACACGGACGGCCCCACGCTTGTTTCGGCCGCGTCAAGCACCGGCCTTCACTCCCTGCCCCGAAAGGTCCCCGATGACCGACCTACCTAACCGCCGCAGGGCGCCCTGCTCGGCTGAGCTTCCGCTTGCCATTCGCCAGCGACTCTGGGACCAGATCTGGACACGGCTGCTTGCGCCACCAGTCGACGCGGCAGACAAGGCACCGGCACCTAAGGACCGCGACCCGCGGGATGGAGGGCAGCGATGACCTCCGAGTTCCTTAAGGCGGTATTGGCGCTCCACGACCGGGGCTTTGCGCTGGTGCCCGTGCCGCCTGGCCTGAAGCGCCCGGTCATCCCAGGGTGGCAGAGTCTCCTGCTGGATCCTGCCAGCCTGGCGACTGCCTTCCGCGAACGATCCAACGTCGGCGTCCTGCTTGGTGCACCATCGGACGGACTGACCGATGTCGATCTGGACTGTCCGGAAGCCCGCACTCTCGCCCGGCACGTCCTGCCATCAACCGATCTCCGGTCCGGGCGTCTCTCGGCTCCCGCTTCGCATGCCTTCTATCGGGTGCGATCACCGATCAGGACCACGCGCTTCCGGGATCCATGCGTGTCGTCAACCGATGACCGGGGCATGCTGGTCGAACTCCGCTCGACCGGGAGCCAGACCCTCGTGCCGCCTTCAGTCCATCCGTCTGGTGAAGAGATCATCTGGGCCAGCAATGGTGAACCAGCCGAGATCGAGGTTCATGCGCTCCAGCGGTCCGTCGCTCGGCTGGCTTCCGGGGCGTTGCTGGCTCGCCATTGGCCCGCAGCCGGGAGCCGGCACGAGGCCGCGATGGCTCTCGGTGGTGGGTTGATCCGGGCCGGCTGGGACGTGCAAGAGACGGCCGACGTCGTCTGGCACATCGCCCGGGCCGCCGGGGACGAGGAAGCCGATGACCGGCGCCGGGCCGTCCTCTCGACATCGAACACCATCGCGGCCGGTCAGCACATCACCGGCTGGCCGACCCTATCTACGTTGCTTGATCAGCGGGTCGTCGATCAGGTTCGCAAGTGGCTGGGGATCTACCGGCAGGCTGAATTGGCTGCAAGTTCCCTTCCCATTGCTGCACCGGACACCTCCCTCGAGCCAGCACCTCCCTTTCCCGTGGACAGCTTTCCCCCGGTGATCGCGACCTTTGTGCATCGGGGCGCCGCCGCGTTCAGCATCCCTCCGGACTTCATCGCGATCCCGCTCCTTGGCTTCGCTGCCGGGGTGATCGGC
>JAUJMG010000036.1:12785-18306 GCA_030446955.1 Thermomicrobiales bacterium | reverse complement strand
CCACCCTGGTACGCGATCACGTGCGACGCCTTGATCAACCGCCGGGGCATGCTCCCGTTCCCTCCCATCGCGCGCTCGGTCCCTTCGGGCCACGATCCCGCCGCGGCCACCAACCCGGCTATTAGACCGGGCGGCGAGGCGGCGGACAAGGGCCCCCCTCTGCCCTGGCGAGCTCTCTGAGCGCACGGCTTCTTTTCAGGAGGGTGCTCGGCGGCCAGATGAGGTTCTCTTTGCTGCCTGCTTTCCGGCGAACGTACACGGCCTCTTCCCCGCCGTGGTACGATGGGCGTGATGTACGTACACCCCGCTGGTGATTGCCCTGCACTCGCCGCTCTCGATCGATGCTCAAGGCGTTCGTCTCAAATCGAAGGGGGTGTGCCGATGCGTAGGTGGCTTTCGCCGATTCCAGGCCGTCGCTGGGCCGCTCTAATTGCCCTGCTCGCAGTCGTCCTTGCTCTGGGGATTGACCCGGTGGAGGCGACCGACGGGCTCATGACCATCGCAATCGGCGAGAGCAACGACGCCGACCAGCGCGCGGAGTTGCTTGCCCTCTTCGACGCCAAGGACGATGCCCACGTCCTCACCGTCACGGTAGAGAACACCAGGCAGGCAATGGAGGGGATCTTCGATCTCTCTGGGGTCGACTCGGCCTATTCGTCCACGGCCCTGACCTGCAAGGCTCCCGCCGCTGGACTGGAGGTCGCAACCCACAACATCGAGGTGGTCCCGCCGGATCTCTACGCGATGGCACTGCTAACAGGCGGCGTCGAGGACGCCACCCTCGTCGTCGCGGCGCCGGATGACGCCCCGGCGCTGGGCATGACGGCGCTCTCCGGCGTCTTCGCGACCCGGGAGCAGGCGCCCTGCACCGGCGAGATGGATGAGGCGAGGCAGCGACTCGCCCTCGAAGAGTTGGCCCTGACTGTTGCGATCGGGCAGGCGCTGGAGATCCCCGATGGGGTCGCCCGGGCGACGGCACTGGTCCTCGGTGTCCAGCAGGCGATCATCGAACAGGGAATCGCCAACCCGTCTGCCATCGACGTGGTGGTGGCCGAGGAGGAAGCAGCCGCGGACATCAGGATCCCTGCCGCTCAGCGCTCGGATCTGGTCGACCTGCTGACCCGCCTCACCGCCAGAGAGATGGACTGGGGTGCTTACGCCTCCGGCTGGTCGATCCAACGGGATCCGGAAGGGGGCCGGATCGCCCTGATCGGCACCGGTCCCGTGGACGAGCCGAGCATGACGGCATCCCCGCCGGCCGGTGTTGGAGGCATGAATGGCTCGCTGCCATCCCAGCCGGCTGCTGCTCCCCCTGCGGCACAAGCCCCCACGATGACGGTCGTCGGCGGCCTGGTGGTCGGGCAGGAAGGAGGCCGCCTGCTGGTTGCTGAAAAAGGGCGGGAAGACGCTCCCGTCGCCTATCCAGTGGACATTGAGGCCGACATCGTTCGCAACGGCGTGGACGCAGCTCTCGGTGAGCTTCGCCCTGGGGATGCGGTCCACTTGACGGTGGACCCGACGAGCGGGCGCGTCGTCCGGCTGGGGGCGCAGGCCACCGCAAGGGATCCCGGCCGATCGTTCGAGTGGCTCGGTTGGACGGCTCTCATCGGACTGCCCCTCGTTGCCCTCGTCGCGGTCGTGCTGCTCGCCCGCGGCCGACGGTCGGAGGCTCCCGCCTTGGCCGTGCCGAGCCCAAGCGGGGCTGTGGCACTCGACGACCGAGCCGTGCTCCAGGCGGTTGGTCTGGTCCCGTCTAAGACCCGGAAGGGGGCGCCGCAGCGGTCGTTGGCCGTGGAGAATGAGGCCGATGCTAGCCCGGCTCGACGCCGTCTGGCTCCGGTCGCGGCCCTGCTCGCGGCGGGGCGAAGCCGTGTCCGTGCGGGTGTCACGTCGTTCCGCGTCATGCGCTATCGCTTTCGACAGCGGCGACGAGCCGCCCGACCGCAGCCGCTCAGCCGCTGAGAGGCAACCTCCGGGGCTTGGAAGTCCCAAGCTCCGGGGGCTCAGACCGGCCGGCATGGGGGCTGTTGCCGTCGCTCCGCCAGATCAGCCCCTTGAAATCCCCGCCGGCTACGGATCGCCGGGGTAGCGATCCCAGCCGAGCAGTCCGTCCTCGTCAACATCCCCGCGGTGCCGAAAGCCGGCCTTTTCCAGGACCCGGATCGAGGCGCTGTTCTCCGGCGCGCAACCGGCAACGACGCGGCGCACTCCGGGTTGCTCAAACGCCCAGACCGTCAAGGCTCGAACCGCCTCGGTCGCGAGGCCGCGACCCCGGTAGGCCGGGACGACGCTGTAGCCGATCTCGATGGTGCCGTGAGGGTCGGGACCACCTAGGAACCCGGCGTCTCCGACGAGGGTGCTGTCGGCTCGGTGGAGGAGCAGTGCGCTCCAGACGGCGGCGTCCGGGTCGTTTTCCAGATTCCGGAGTTGCCCCGGCAGCACCTCGGCGTAGTCGGGTCCCGGCCAGGCCGCCGGGACGCGGGCGCGGAGGCGATCGGCCAGGGCGATCCGATCGTGGAGGGCGGCCCATATCAGGTCCAGCGAGAAGGTGACGATCGAAAGCCGGTCTGTCTGGATATCCGGCACCCCTGCTCCCTCTTTCCTCATCCTCACATCCGCGACTGCTGCCATCCACAGTCGGCGCCAACGGTGTCTCGTAGAACCAGTATGGTGGCCCGATCGGGCGGCACTGCTGGATCCTGGCCGCACGCGAGAGCGGGGGTTCGGTACCATGGGGGCCGCTTGCGACGGACAGGGGCGGTTCGGGACCGACCCGGGCAACACGGAGGCCAGCATGCGGTTCGGGATCACCCAGATGCAGTTAGAGGGCTTAGTCACCTCGGGCATGGAGCCGGAGGCCATGCTCGCTTACGTTGCGGGATATGACCCTGTTGGGGGCGCCCGGGAGTTGGCGGCGCAAGGATTCGATCCCATCGAGTTGGGCGTCGACCTCTCCCTCTTCTTTCCCCGCGCGTTCGCTCCCGAGGCGGTGGAGCGACTCAGGGTGTTGAGCCGGGAGCAGGGCATAGGCTACACGGTCCATCTGCCGATGTGGTCGGTCGAGCCGTCGTCGCCGCTTCAGCCCGTCCGGATTGGCTCGGTCCGGGCGGTGGTGGACGCGATCAAGGCGACGGCGCCGCTGGAGCCGGAGGTCTACGTGCTCCACGCGATGGGCTCGCTGGCTGCCGAGTTTGCGCGCCGGCGGCTGCCGCAGGTGCCCTACACGCTCTTAATGCGGATCTTTCAGGAACAGGCCCGGCAGAGCCTGGAGACGATTTTGGCCGAGACGGGCCTGCCATCCCGCCGCCTGGCGATCGAGACCATCGAGTTTCCGTTCGAATTGGTCCTCGAGTTGGCCGAGGAGATGGATGTCTCTATCTGCCTCGACGTCGGCCACGTGCTGGCCGGCTTCGCTGGTCCGATCAGCCTCTTCGAGGCCCTCGATGCTTGCCTGCCGCGATTGGGAGAGATCCACCTCCACGACGCCCCCTGGCAGGGGGAAGGGGCCGGACGGCGCCTCCGCCACGGCGAGGACCACCGCCCACTGGGTGCCGGGGATCTGGACGTGGGGCGGCTGCTGGACTGCCTCACCGGGGGCGGCTTCAACGGCCCGGTGGTCTTCGAGTTGACGGTGCAGGAGGCGCTGGCCTCCCTGGAGCATATCCGAGCGATCCGGCCGGATGTGCTCCCGGCCGACTGGAGCACGGCCAATACTCGGGCGGCCTCCTAATCCGCGCCCTCGAACGAGGCGAAGAGGTTGTTGAAGGACTCAGCGAGGGTAGGGTGAGCGAAGATGGCGTCGCGGAGGACGGTGTAGGGGAGGTTGCCCATTATTGCGAGTTGGAGCATGGACATCAATTCGCCCCCTTCTAGGCCGAGGATCGCGCAACCCAGAATCTTGTCCGTCTCCGCGTCGACGACCGCCTTCATCAGGCCCCGCGGCTCGTCGGTCTCCAGCGCCCGGGCCACCCGCGACATCGGCATCTTCGCGACCTTGATTGAGCGGCCCCGCGCCCGCGCCTCCGTCTCAGTCAGCCCGACCCGGCCGAGCTGCGGGTCGATGAAGACGGTGTAGGGCAGCAGCCGGTCGGTTGTCGTCGCGTGACCGCCCTCAAGCAGGTTGGTGCGCGCGATCCGGAAGTCGTCGTATGAGATGTGGGTGAAAGCCGGTCCGCCCTTGACGTCGCCCAGGGCGTAGACATCCGGTGCGCTGGTCGCCAGGTGCTCATTGGCAGTCACGTACCCGTGCTCGTCGGTCCGCACCCCGGCCGCCTCCAGGTTTAGCCCGTCCGTGTTCGGCGTCCGGCCAGCGGCGATCAGCAGGTGAGAGCCGGTCAACGCCTGCTCCCCGTCCGGTGTCATCATGGTAAGGCGCACAGCGTCCGTTCCGTCCTGCTCGACCCGCCGCGCCGCCGCCCCGAGCAGGATCTCGATGCCGTCCTCGCGCAGCACTCCAGCCACCGCATCGGCGATGTCCGGGTCCTCCCGCGGGAGGAGGCGCGACCCACGATTGACGATCGTGACCCGGCTGCCGAAGCGGCGAAACATCTGGCCGAACTCTAGCGCGATGTACCCGCCTCCAAGCACGATCAAGTGCTCCGGCACGACATCCAACTCCATGATCGAGGTGGAGTCGCAGAAGGGGACGGTGTCCAGCCCGTCGAGCGGAGACGGCGCCGGCCGGCAGCCGGTGTTGAGGAAGATCGTCTCGGCCGTCAAGGCGCGACGACTGCCGTCCGCGAGGTGTACCTCGACCGCCTTCGGGCCGGTGAAGCAGGCCTCTCCCATCAAGAGGTCCACGCCCTCGGTCTTCCGCAGGCGCCGCTCGCTGCCGCCCCGGAAGCTCTCGACGATGTCCCGCTTGCGCTGGCGAACCGTTGCCATCTCCACCGAGATCGGTCCTGTCCGCACGCCATAGTCGGCGGCCCGGCGGGCGAGATAGGCGACGCGCGCGCTGGCGACCATCGTCTTGGTTGGAGTGCAGCCGACGTTCACGCAGGTGCCGCCGACGTGGGCGCGCTCGACCAGAGCCGTGCGTCGACCGGCATTAGCCAGGGACGTGGCGAGCGGCCCGCCGGCCTGGCCGGCTCCGATGATAAGGGCGTCGTAGTGGTCCGGCTGGGACATCGGCACGGTCCTTTCTCCCGATTGGGCCCGGTGCTGCCGCCAGAAACCTCTCGTTCCCGGTGCGCTTGTGCTGGCGAGCGACGGCCAGCGGCGTCCGCCTTCTCCTGCTCGGCGTCACGATCGTCGCGAGCCGAACGCTACCGGGCCGGCTGGTGTCTGATGTCACGCCTGCATCGTGGCCAGCTCTGTAGTTTCCAGCATAAGGAGGATGTTACCGGGGAGGAATGCTCTCTGCCGTGGCCATGGCCACCAGCGCCTCGACATCGACCACCTCACCGGTCTCCGTGGAGCGGGCACAGGCGAGCACGGCAGCGAGGCTGCGGAGATTGTCCCGCGCGTTCGTCTCCGGCTCCTGCCCGGTCCTCACCGCAGCGAGGAACGCGGCAAGGACACC
>JAUJMG010000036.1:0-12685 GCA_030446955.1 Thermomicrobiales bacterium | reverse complement strand
CTCCCCCTTCCAGGGTCAGGAGGGCGGCCACGGTCGGCTGGTGGAGGTAGGGACTGTCCGGGTCACGCCATCCCCGGGCGTAGACCCGGGTGATGTCCTGCCCGGTGATGGCCCGTAGCAGGTCCATGTGGTGAATCGCCATGTCGATGAGATAGGGGTGGCGTATTTGGTAGCGGAAGTCACCCGGCGGGAATAGGGTCCGGGTGTCGCGGCGGCAGGTGATGCGGACCGCGACGAGGGGACCCAGTTCGCCGGTGGCGACGGCGTGTTGAACCGCCCGGGTCCAGGGGCTGAACCGGTAGTTCTGGCCGACCATCAGGATGCGGTTTGTCCCCGCCGCGGCGGCGACCAGGTCAGCAGCGTCTGGCAGGGTGGTCGCGAGCGGCTTCTCCACCAGGACGGGCTTGCTCGCACGCAGCGCCGCCTCTGCGACCGCGCGATGCGTCTCCAGCGGCGTCGCCACCAGCACCGCGTCGCAGGATTGCCCGGCCAGCGCTTGCTCCAGCGTCTCGTGGCACGCGGCACCAGGCAGGCCCAGCGTGTCGGATGCCCACTGCCGCGCTTGCGCCGACGGATCGGCCACACCGACCAGTTCCACGCCAGGGGTGTCCTGAACCAGCTTGGCCCAACCCCGGCCCCAGCCGCCGAGCCCGACCTGGATCAGCCTCATCGTCGCCCCCTTCCGGTTGGCTCGATGCCCATTGCTTACTCCCTGATTCGCCTGGCGGCTCCGCGCGGTCATTGTCGGATTCCTCGGCCCGGCTGAGAAGGGTCGACTCTGAGGCCGCCTGCCGGATCAGATTGACGCGGCGCCTACACTGCCCGGGTAATGGGTCCGAGAGGCAAGGAGACGGGGTGCTTCACTGCCAGGGATGTGGGGGGCGGACGGCTGAGCGGGAGATTGACGGTCGAGCACGCCCGGTCTGCGAGGCGTGTGGTGCGGTGACGTACCTTGACCCGAAGCTGGCTGTCGCCGTGTTGATCGAGCGCGGCGGCCGGATCCTCCTTGGACGGCGGGGACCGGGCACCCGTGCCGCCGGCCGCTGGAGCTTCCCAGCCGGCTTCGTCGAGCGGGGCGAGAGGGTGGAGGACGCCGCCGCCCGCGAGGCGCGCGAGGAGGTCGGGTTGACGGTCGAGATCGGGCCGCTCCTGGGCCTCTACTCCCAAGCCGGAGAGACCGTTGTGCTCGCCGTTTTCGCCGCCCGCGCCGAAGGAGAGCCGGTCGCTGGCGACGATCTGGAAGCCGTCGGTTGGTTCGCCCCGGATGACCTCCCTGACCTGGCCTTCCCCCACGACACTCGGATCCTGACGGCCTGGCGCGACCGCCGGGTTTTGGACGGCACATAGACCGTCCGGGGGACGCCCTTCGCACTTCGGGCTGGTCTGCTTTGGCTGGGGCTACCATGCCATTGAGGCGTCCAAATGGGCAGAGCGTGCAACTCCCTGCTGGTACCCGTTATGCCTCGGCGAGGTCAGTCTTGATTCGCCTCGCGCAAGAGTTGTTCGACTTCTCGCTTGAGCCGAGGGAGCGACCCATCGATGTTCCGCCACACTCTGGCGGGATCGATGACATCGTAGGCGTGGATGAGGATATTGCGGAACGCAATAATTTGCTGGAAATCAGTCACCCGCTGCGCGGTATCTGGGTCGTGATGGCTCAGCCGGCGGACGGCCTCCCCAATGATCTCGAAGTTGCGCTCGACGACCTGGCGCAGGTCGCGGTTCTGGCAGAACACATCGAGCGTTGTTCCCGTCGTTCGGTCGATGATGTACTGAGCCGCGTCTCGAATGTCTTCCAGGAGCTTGGGCGATTCAGGCCGCATAAAGAAGCCGACGACTTTCATTGACGGAGCGGATGAAATAGGGGTTGCGCATCGCTCCGGCCATCACCAAGTCGACGGGACGACCTAGGAGAGCCTCCAACCGCTCCTTGAATTCAAAGTAGTGTTTCAGCCATGGACCGAGGTCAGTCTCGGGGGCGTAGTCCACGATGAAGTCGATGTCGGAGCGGTCGGGATCAAACTGGCCAGTGGCCGCCGACCCAAAGAGTTCCAACCGGGCGACGCCGTACTCCCGGCAGAGGGCGCGGATCGCTTCCTGATGCTGCTCGATAAAGGGATTCATCTCTCCGCTCTCCGGTCCATACTCGGCGCGACGGTCATCCCGTTTCGCCTGATTGTGGTTTCCAGCTTAGCGGATTTTGCGAACTGCAAGACCTGGCACATGCCGCCAATCCGGTGGCGGGAAGATGCCGTCAACATGCGGCACTGACCTGTCCGCGTTGACCTCCCCTGGGCCCGTTGCTACACTGCCGACCGCTTCGAACCCCGTCACCTCGGACGAACAGGGAAGGACAAGGACGGATGGAGCTGGTCGGCGAGCATACGTTCGCGGCGCCGCGGGAGCGCGTTTGGCAGTTCATGCTCGACCCCGAGGTTCTGCGCCAGTGCCTGCCCGGCTGCGAGAAGCTGGAATTGATCGGTCCGGACGAGTACGCGGCGACGATGAAGATCGGCGTGGCGATGATCCGTGGCACCTTCGAGGGCCGGGTCAAGATCAGCGACAAGCAGGAGCCGGAGCGCTACACGATGCTGGTCGAGGGCAAGGGCTCTCAGGGCCAGGTCTCTGGAACCGGGAATCTGGAACTCATTGAGGAGGACGGCAAGACCCGCGTCAAGTACGCTGGGGATGCTAACGTCCGTGGCACCATTGCCCGAGTCGGCGCCCGCGTCATGCAGCCAGCCGCCAAAATGATCGTCGGCCAGTTTTTCCAGTGTTTGGAGAGCAAAGCCGCCTCGACCACCTAGGGGTGATCCCCTCGCCCGAATTTCGTCCCTTTCGCCCGATAGCGGCCAACGCGTGTCTTTGGGAGGTCCTGGTTTGAAGGTTCCGGTCAACGTGACGGTGAATGGCACGCCCCGCGCGGCGGAGGTCGAGCCACGCACGCTCCTCGTCTACTTTCTGCGCGATACCCTCGGTATGACCGGAACCCACATCGGCTGCCAGACGGGTCAGTGCGGCGCCTGCACCGTCCTCCTCGATGGTGAGGCCGTGAAGAGCTGCATGGTGCTGGCTGTCCAGGCGGAGGGACGTGAGGTCACCTCCATCGAGGGGTTGGCTCCGGCGGGCACGCTCCATCCGGTTCAGCAAGCGTTCTGGGAAGAGCATGGCCTCCAGTGTGGCTACTGCACCCCCGGTATGGTCCTGGCAGCCCACGCTCTGCTCCAGGAGAACCCGGATCCGGACGAAGCGGCGGTGCGCCACGCCCTGGAGGGCAACCTCTGCCGCTGCACCGGCTACCAGAATGTCGTGGCGTCCGTCCGCACCGCCGCTGCGAAACTCGCTTCGGGTGCCGAACCGGAACCGGTTATCACCCGATAGATGCCAGGCCCCAGGCTGGTCTGGCCGAGTGCTGGAGGGGCGACCGGCGTGCCCTCCGTGGTGGGGCAATCAGGCCCTCTGCCACGCGGGGCGCAGGCAGCGGACTGGGTTGTTTCTCGACGTCACGACTGCTCGGCTTCTCGACTCCGGAGGAGGTCCTGTGAACCCAGCGCCATTCGAATACCACCGCGCCGGCAGTGTCCAGGAGGCAATCGGGCTGCTGCAGCAGTTCCCGGAAGACGCCAAACTGCTGGCCGGTGGGCACAGCTTGCTGCCGGTGATGAAGCTGCGCCTGGCTGAGCCCGTCCACCTGATCGACATTAGCGGCGTTGGCGATCTGCGCGGGGTCCAGGAGGGGAGCGACGGGGTTCGCATCGGCGCCTTGACCACTCACCGGGAGATCGAGCGGGACGAGACGCTGCGCCAGCGCTGCCCCTTGCTGCCGGAGATTGCTTCCCGAGTCGGCGACCGTCAGACGCGCGCTCGCGGCACGATTGGCGGCGCCCTGGCCCACGCCGACCCCGCCGCCGACTACCCGGCGGGTGTCGTCGCGCTGGACGCGGAGTTGATCGTTCAGGGGCCGGGCGGGGAGCGCACGATTGCGGCGACGGAGTTCTTCCTCGGCTTCCTGACTACCGCGCTTGCCCCGGACGAGGTCCTGACTGCGGTCCGCGTCGCCGCGCTGCCCGCCCGGACCGGGGTCAACTATCAGAAACTCGCTAACCAGGCCTCTGGGTACGCTGTGGTCGGCGTGGCGGCCGTTGTCACCCTCGCCGCCGACGGGAGTTGCGAGTCAGCCCGGATCGGGGTCACAGGTGCTGGCGCCAGCGCGGTGCGCGCGACGGCCGTTGAGGAGGCCCTCCGCAACCGCTCCCTTGACGAGGCGACGGTCGCCGCCGCCTGCGAAGCCGCCGACGAGGGGATTGACCTCCTGGACGATCTGCACGCCTCCGCCGACTACCGCCGCCGGGTCGTCCGCGGCTTGGCCCGCCGGGCGGTGCTCGCCGCTGCGGTCCGAGCGGCAGAGGCCTGGGGAGGACCAGGACGGGCGGGGCTCCGTTGAGCTCCGGGAGCACGTCGCGAAAATCAGCGGGACAGTTGGCGCGATGCCGACTGTCCCTATTGGGCGCTCTCCCTTCGATGGGCCATCGCGAGCATCGCGGTTGCGAACTCTTTGCGGCGGAAGAACTGGCTGATCTCCGCCCAGAGGCGAGGCTCGTCCCGCCCGAGCGCGAGGAGCCGGTCGGAGAAGACGATATCCCCGCGGGCCCGCTGCTCCGTCATGAACTCGGTCGAGAGCAGATCCGCCAGGTAGAGCGGGCCGACATCGGCAAACTTCTCGCGGTAGTAGGCGACCAGGCGGGCAATGTCCTCTACCGTGAGGTCCTCGCCTCCCTGGCCGCCGAAGCCGCCGCGCCAATCCACCGCCGCCAGGAGTTCCTCCAGCAAGTCAACCTCGGCACCGCCGCGCACCCGGTCCAGTAGCGCGTCCACCTTGCCCCGGTCGATGGGCAGTTCGTGGGGCGTCTCCGGCAATGCTTCCGGCGCCCCGCCGTCCGCGTTACCGTTGGCCCCATTCGCTCGCTCGTCCATGCCCTACCGTGTCCTCCTCCCTCAATGGTCCGGCGAGTATAGGGGCCGGTGCGAATTCGGGGCTGCTCGCACCAAATGCAGAGGTCTGCGGGAGGCGGCTTGGTGGAGGTCTCGCGGGCTTCCGGCAATCCCCATCACGGTCTCGTTTCATCACTGCAGAAGGACATCGTCCGGAAAGCGGTCACCCCGCCTGTGCTATACTCCGGCCGCCGGTGAGGGCTTCCCGCAGGTTTGTTGTCATGCTCACCCAGGGCTTTACCGGCCGTCTACTCGCCCGTATCCCGGGCCGCCCTTCCACGTTGCTCCGGAGGTCCTTCGGCCTTGATCCGCCCCCTCTCCATCCTGTTCGGGTTCTTCAGCCGCGACCTCGGGATCGATCTCGGAACCGCCAACACCCTCGTCTACGTGCGCGGCAAGGGCATCGTCATCTCCGAGCCCTCCGTGGTGGCCATCGACACCAAGACCAAGCGCGCGCTCTGGGTCGGCGTCGAGGCCAAGGCGATGGTCGGCAAGACGCCCGAGTCGATCATCGCGGTCCGTCCGCTGAAGGATGGCGTGATCGCCGACTTCGACACGGTGGAGATGATGCTTCACCACTTCATCAAGAAGGTCCATCTCCAGCGCCTGATGGCGCCCCACCCGAGGGTCGTGATTGGGATCCCCAGCGGGGTGACCGAGGTGGAAAAGCGCGCCGCCAAGGACGCTGCGCTCTCGGCAGGCGCTCGCGAGGCGTACACCATCGAGGAACCGATGGCGGCGGCGATTGGCGCCGGCCTGCCGATCAATGAGCCGATCGGCAGCATGATCGTCGACATTGGCGGTGGCACGACGGAAGTCGCCGTGATTTCTCTGGGCGGCATCGTCGTCAACCACTCGATCCGGGTTGCCGGGGACGAGATCGACGACGCGATCGTCCAGTACGCGCGGCGGGACCACAACCTGGTCATCGGCGAGCGTACTGCCGAGAACGCGAAGATGGCGGCCGGTTCCGCCTACCCGCTGGAGGAGGAGGTTCGCGTCACCCTGCGTGGTCGCGATCTCCTCACCGGGCTTCCCAAGTCCGTCGAGGTCTCCTCAGTAGAGCTCCGGGACGCGATCTCGCAGCCCGTCGGCACGATCATCGAACTGGTCAAGACCAGCATCGAAGAGACACCCCCGGAACTGGTGGCCGACATCATGGAGCATGGCATTACCCTTGCCGGCGGCGGTGCGCTGCTGCTGGGTCTGGACCGGCGGCTTCAAAACGAGCTGCGGATGCCCGTCCGGCGCGCCGAGGATCCCTTGACCTGCGTCGCCCGGGGGACGGGTCGCGTCGCCGAGGCGCTCCACCTCTACCAACGTGCCCTGGCCGGTGGCCAGGAACTGCGGCGCGCCTAGTAAGGCTCTGATCGTGCCGCTCGCTGCGTTTCCCGCTGCCCATCTGTTGACAGGGCGCTCGCGCCACTTCCCGGTCGTGCTATCCTGGGGATCCTGTACGGACGCCCCTTCGCCATCCTGCGTGCCTGTGGTCCGGGGGATCGTGGGCCCCGAGGTTCGCGCGTGAACACGCTGACCCTCCGCCAGACTTTCGCTCTCGTCGCCCTCTTTGTGGTGACCAGCGCGACCTTCATCTCCCTGGATAACCGTGCGGCTCTGACCCCACTCAAGACCGCGCTCTACGACATCGTGGACCCCATCACACGTGGGTTTGCCCGCGTCGCGCAAGGCCCAGGCAATGATTCCGCTCTGGAGGAGCGGCTCGCGCTGGTTGAGGCCGAGCGGGATCACCTCTACGCGGAAACGATCCGGATGAAGGACACGGTCAGCGAGGTGGAGCAGTTGCGGGCCCAGCTCAAGGTGCAAGAGGAGCACCCGGACTGGACCCAGCTTCCGGCCCGTGTCGTCAACCCAGACCCGACCAACCAGCAGAAGACCATCGTGATCGACAAAGGCACGGCGGACGGCGTCCAGATCGGGATGGCAGTCGTCGACCCCAACTACTACGTCGGCCAGATCACGGCGGTGGAGGAGCACTCCGCGCGGGTCACGCTCGGCATCGACAAGACAGCGTCGGTGGGTGCCCGCCTCGAGTCTGGGGGTGATGGCGTCGCCTACGGCGTCTGGCAGGACGGTGGCCGGATGGAACTGCGCCATGTCGACCGCGATCTCACCCCGAAGGAGGGGGAGTACGTGGTCACCGCCGACGGCGACACCCAAACCTCCCGGGTGCCCCCGGATATCCCGATCGGGCGCATCACCGGGGAGCCGAAGCGCGACATCCAGAGTGATACCCTGGTTCTCGAGGTGCTGCCCTACACCAACTTCGAGGATCTCAAGGTCGTCACCGTGATCCTGGCCGATGCGTCCTAGCAGCACGGGTGCTGGCGTTCTGCCCCGGGTCCGGTTGGGGGCTGCCCTGGCGGCGGCGAAGCTCGCCTCTGCCGGCATCCAGAAGCTTGGTCGTGGAGGCGGCACTGCTGCACCGGGTCTCCTCGCGGATCGGATCGATCCGGATCTGCTGACGAAGCTGGCCGGGCGGCTTGAGCAAGGCTCAGTGGTGGTCGCCGGCACCAACGGCAAGACCACCGTCTCCCGGATGCTCGCGGACATCCTGGAAGCGGATAACTGCCGGGTTGTCCACAACCGCTCCGGCTCCAATCTGGTCCGCGGCGTCGCGGCAGCCTTTGCGGCCCAAGCGTCGTTAGCCGGTGATCCACGCGGCGACATTGGGGTGATCGAGACCGACGAGGCGGCCTTTCCGGAGATCGTCCGGCTGGTCGCCCCGCGGATGATCCTGCTGAACAACCTGTTTCGAGACCAACTCGACCGCTACGGCGAGTTGAACACCATCGGCACCCGCTGGCGAGCAGCGCTGGAGCGGGTGCCTCCCGAAACGGCCGTGGTGGTCAACGCCGACGACCCGGCCCTGGCCGAGATGACCGAAGGGCTGCCGGTGCGGCGGATCACCTTTGGGCTCGACGAACGGCGTCACCGGCTGGAAGTTCTACCGCACGCGGCGGATGCGGCGACCTGCCGCCGGTGCGGGGCTGACCTGGTGTACGACGCCCTCTACGTCTCCCACCTCGGAGACTGGCGCTGCCCCAACTGCGGCGCGGCGCGGCCGCCCCTCGACATCGTCGGGCGGGAGATCATCCTGAACGAGGTGGAATCACTGGAGGTCACGGTCGGCATGGCTGGCCAGCCGGGGCGTGATGTGCCCCTGGCCGTCGGTGTGCCGGGTCTCTACAACGCCTACAACGTGGTTGCTGCCGTCGCCGCCGCGCGAGCGCTCGGCGTGCCGGACGGGACGACTGCCCGGGCGCTCGGGGCGTTCCGGGCGGCCTTTGGACGGATCGAGCGGGTGGCTTTCCGCGGGCGAACGTTGACGCTAGCGCTCGTCAAGAACCCGGTCGGCTTCAATGAGGTCTTGCGGATGCTGACCTCGGCCGGCGGCGGCCTGACGGTGCCTACGCTCATCGCGATCAACGACCTGGCCGCTGACGGGCGCGATGTCTCCTGGCTCTGGGATGTCGATTTTGAGTTATTGGCCGAAGGTACCGCGCCGCTCAGCACCACCGGCCTGCGCGGGGCCGATATGGCGAACCGCCTCAAGTACGCCGGCCTCTCTGCCGACCGTCTCCGCCCACTCGACGCCGACCTGCGGGTTGCCCTGGAGGCGTTCGTCGATGGGGTGCCGGAGGGTGGCACGGCCTACCTCCTGCCCACGTACACCGCGATGCTGGAGCTGCGCCGGATCCTGGCGAGCCTTGGGGCGGTGGAGACGTTCTGGCGGCAATAGATCGAATGGCGGCGGCGAGAAGTGGACGGCGCCGCTTGCTGCGTCTGGATTTGTGAGCACCGTGTTGGATGACCATCAGCCTGAGGCGGGCGCTGTAAGCAGTGCCCCTATGATCTGTCTGACGTCGCGGCCTGGAGCAACGGGATGAACCTGACCATTGGCTGGCTCTACGGGGCCAAGATGAACATCTATGGCGACCGCGGCAATGTGCTGGCCCTGGCCCAGCGAGCACGCTGGCGCGGCATTGAGCCAACCGTGACGGAGATTGGGCTCGGGGAGCCGATCCCGGACGGGGTCGACGTCTTCTTCTTCGGTGGTGGCCAGGACCAGGAGCAGATCGCCGTCTCCGCTGACCTGCAGGGGGCGAAGGGCGAGGCGATCAAGACCGCTGTCGAGGACGGCGCGGCGCTTCTCGCGGTCTGCGGTGGCTACCAATTGCTCGGCCACGAGTACCGCCCGCATGACGCCCCGCCGCTGCCGGGCATCGGCCTCTTCGATCTGGTTTCCGAAGCCGGGCCTGAGCGGTTTATCGGCAACGCCGTCGTTGACTCCGACGAGCACGGCGAGTTGGTCGGGTTCGAGAACCACAGCGGCCTCACCCATCTCGGGTCCGGCGCCCGCCCGCTCGGGCGAGTCCGGGTCGGGCGAGGCAACAACGGACGGGACGGCACCGAGGGGGCGGTCTACCGCCACGCCGTCGGCTGCTACCTGCATGGCTCATTGCTGCCCAAGAATCCCGTGCTCGCCGATTGGCTCCTCACCGCCGGGCTGCGCCGCCGTCACGGCGATGTCGATCTGCCCCCGCTGAACGACGAGGTGGAGCACGCGGCCCACCGGTCGGCGGTCGCCAGAGCCGTGAAAACGCGGTAGGGATGCGGGATCGATCGGCACGTTCCGCGCGGCTCGCGCTGGCCTAGCCTCCTTCCGCTTCGGGCTCTCCAACGACCAAAGGTCACTGCGGCATGATCTCGCGCAGGGCAATGTCGCGTCGAAGCTGAAGGTCCGGGAAGGAGATGGCATCAGCGCCGGCGTAAGCACGGTCCCGGGCTGCCGCGAGGTTGGTGCCGCGACCCACGACGGTGAGCACCCGCCCGCCGGCCGTGAGGACGCGCCCATAGTCGTCCAGTTGCGTCCCTGCGTGGAAGACAAGCGCGTCCTCCGGTACGTCCTCCAAACCCTCGATCGGTAGGCCCGTCTGGTACTGGCCTGGGTAGCCGCCAGCCGCAAGGACCACCCCGACCGCGGCGCTAGTTGGCGGGGGTTGAGGCGGGACGGCCTTGAGATCGCCCGCGGCGACGGCGGCCAGTAGCCCGGTGAGGTCGGCATCCAGGAGGGGCAAGACGACCTGGGTCTCCGGATCGCCAAAGCGGGCGTTGAACTCCAACACCTGAGGGCCGTTCGCGTTGAGCATCAGCCCAGCGTAGAGGACGCCCCGGAGGGGAGTGCTCCTCGCGGTCAGAGCCCGGACGGTCGGTTCCAGGATGGAGCCGATCACGGTCTGTAGCAGGGCGCCGTCCATGACTGGGACGGGGGCGTAAGCGCCCATGCCGCCGGTGTTTGGGCCACGATCATTGTCGTAGGCGCGCTTGTAGTCGCAGGCCGGGGGCAGCGGCAGGACCGTCTCGCCGTCGGTGAGGGCGAGGACGGAGACTTCGCGACCCGTGAGGTGCTCCTCAAGCACCACCCTGCCCCCAGCAGCGCCGAACGTCCGGTCCAGTAGCATGGAGGTCAGAGCCGCCTCGGCGTCGGCGCGACTTTCAGCGATCACCACTCCCTTGCCGGCGGCGAGGCCATCTGCCTTCACCACCATCGGGAAGGCAAAATCCTCAAGTGCATCCCTGGCCGCGTCCAGTCGGTCGACGATCACGGCACGCGCGGTGGGCACCCCGGCTTCGGCCATCACCTCCTTCGCCCAGGCCTTGCTGCTCTCGATCCGGGCGGCGGCCGCGGTTGGCCCAAAGACCGGCACCCCGGCCTCGGTGAGCCGATCGGCGAGGCCGGCGGCGAGCGGTGCCTCCGGCCCCACCACCACGAGATCGGCCCGCAGTCGCGTCGCGGCAGCGACGAGTTCCTTCAGGTCAGCAGCCGGTACTGGCTCAGCAAGCGTAGCGGTGCCCGCGTTGCCCGGCGCGCAGAAGAGTGTGCCAACCTTTGGGCTTTGGGCCAGTTTCCAGACCAAGGCATGCTCGCGCCCGCCCCCACCCACCACCAGAATCCTCATCCCCACCCGTCCCGCCTCCATCGTTCTCGCACCCCTGACACACCAGATCATACGGGCGCCAGTCTTCCCGGTATCCCAGCGTCTGCCGGCCGTTATACTCGTCGCTGAACGCGCTGGGTCGCGTCCACGAGGTACGTGGCCGGCTCGGGCATCACAGGAGACCGACGATGATCGACCTCGCCGCCGGGGACACCCGGGTGTTCTTGTTCCACAGCGCCAACGCCGCCGATGATCCAGGCGGGGCGATGGACAAGGTCAACACCTGGCTCGGCAAGGACCGCTCGGCCACCCCCTACGCCAACCTTCGCGTCCGCAACATCTCTGTCAGCGCCGACGGCCGGGGCGGTATCTACACCACCGTCGTCTGCAGCCTCGGGCGTGGTTCCGTCCAGGCCCAGCCGCTTCGCACCGAGGAGCCAGCTTCCACCACCATGTAGCCTCCCGCGCGGCCCTGCCCGTGGCCACGGGCGGGGTCGCACACGGGGCCGGCCAGTAAACCTGCAGCCCTGCACCTTCCCCACAGCGTCGATCCTGTCCGCACCATAGGACATCCCGGCATGGTCTCCCCAGCAGCCCCCAGTGACAGTACCCGGCCCGATGAGTGAAGATCACACCTCTCGGTTGATCACGGAATCGTCCGAGGGGATGTCGCCGGAAGGTCGCTCGAAGGTCGTCCTTCTGATGAGCCCGGCCACCTACCGCGCGGGGGCGTTCCTCGGCGCGGCAGAACGGCTGGGGTTAGAGGTCGTGCAGGCGATCGACCTGCCGGAGACCCTCGCTGACTATTGGCACGTGGCCCTCGGGCTCGACTTCACTCGACCGGAGGAGGCTGCGGCTCGCCTCGTCGCCGAGGTGCGGGAGCATCCGGTCGCGGCGATTCTCTCGGTGGACGACAGCGCCACCCTCGTTGCGGCCACCGCCAGCGCCGCGCTCGGGCTGCCCCACAACGACCCGGCCTCCGCACTTGCGGCGCGGGACAAGTTCGTCATGCGAGAGCGGCTCGCCGCGGCGGGCGTGCCGGTTCCCGCGTACCGCCGTGTCCCGCTCGCGGCCGACCCCGCCGTGCTCGCGGCGGAAGTGATCTATCCGTGCGTGGTGAAGCCGCTTCGTCTCTCCGGCAGCCGGGGTGTCATCCGCGCCGACAACCCTGCCGAGTTCGCGGCCGCCTTCGAGCGGACCCGGCGGCTGTTGATGGCGGAGGGCTACGGACTGGAGGACTCCTCGCTGCTGGTGGAGCAGTATCTGCCGGGCGTCGAGGTGGCGTTGGAAGGCCTGCTGACTGGCGGAGAGCTGCGGGTGCTGGCCCTCTTCGACAAGCCGGATCCCCTGGAGGGACCATACTTCGAAGAGACGATCTACGTCACTCCGTCCCGCCTGCCGGTCGCTACCCAAGCTGCCATCGCGGCTCGCACCGCTGAGGCCGCGGCGGCGATCGGCCTGCGCGAGGGGCCGGTCCACGCCGAACTGCGGATCAACGACGAAGGTGTCTGGCTTATCGAGTTGGCCGGCCGCTCAATCGGCGGGCTCTGCGGCAGCGTGCTGGAGTTCGGCACCGGGATAGGCCTGGAGGAGTTGATCCTGCGCCATGCGGTTGGGCTGCCGTTGCCGTCGACGGAGCGGGTCGGCGAGGCCGCCGGGGTGATGATGATCCCGATTCCGAAGGCAGGACTGCTGCGCGCCGTTCGAGGCCAGGAGGAGGCGGCACGGGTGCC
>JAUJMG010000276.1 GCA_030446955.1 Thermomicrobiales bacterium | reverse complement strand
AATGGCTGACCGGGCTGGAAGAGACGTTACGGTGAGGCACGGAGCGAGCGTCTGGCGCCGGACCGAGAAGCTGGCAGCCAGCCTACAGGCGGTGGTCCTGCAACGGGAGCTGGCAGGGCAGGATACGGCGCTGCGCGAGGCGGTGGCGCGGGTGGTGGCGGCGATGGAGGTCGATCCGGCGGAGGTGCTGGCCAAGGCGCGGGAGCTGCTCGAGCGAGCCCGGGCAGTGGGGGCACGGACCGATGCGGAGATCGCCGGCTTCGTGGCGCGGGAGCAGGGGATGACGCTGGAGGAGCTGCAGGCTGAGGTGATGCGGCTGACCGAGAGGACGGGGAGCCTGGGGCGATGAGCGGCTTGGCACGACGGCTAAGCCGGGTGGCGGAGGTTGAGCGGAGGCGACAGGCGGCGGCAAACCCGGTCCCCCCGTTCCTGCTCATCTCGCCAGGGCAGTGGCCGCCGGAGGACGAGGCGGCCTACTGGGCGGCGGAGGCGGCGGGGGACCACGAGGTCATGGACGACCTGGTCAAGCGACACACGGGGGAGCGACCGGCGCCACCGGAATCGGGCCAGCTGGTGGTGGTGATCCGGGAAGTGCCGGGGGGACCGCAGTGAGGCATACCCGCGGGCGGCTGACACGGCTCGAAGCCCGGCTGGCGCCGCCCGCCTGTCCGGAATGCCAGACCTGGGACGCCTCCTTCGCCATCCGTGACGATCATGGCCGCTGGAGCCGGCCCGAGGGCTGTCCGTCCTGTGGGAGGGTAGTGCCACGGCGGCAGGTGGCGATCATCGTCGGGATCGACCTGGATTGGCTGTAGGAGCGCGTGGCGATGGGGCGGTTGGAACGGCGGCTGGGCAAGCTGGAGGGCGTGAGCCGGGTGATGGCGCCGCCTCAGTCGGGCTGGGACCTGGCGCACCTCGATGACGACGAGCTGGCGGAACTCAGGGTGCTCGCTCGGAAGGCGGAGGGCGCGCGGCGGACAGGACGACCGGTCGTCTGGAGCCCGGCAGAGGAAGCGGTGCTGGCGAAACTGAGCGCGAAGCCGCGCCGGGACGGTTCTGCCTCGGCGAAAGCCACGACCTGATGGCGCGGTGCCGCGGTTGGTTACGATGGTAGATAGCGGCTCGTGCTTAGGGTGAGTGGAAGCCCTCTGCGCTATCGCCTCGCCGTGCTCGTGGACGCCTCATACGAAATCCGGGTGTAGACTGGTGGCATGGGCAAACGCTTGACGATCCCGCCGCACCTGTCCCTCGCGGAGTTGGCCGGACGCTACCGCGGCACGCATGACCCCGTCCTGCGCTCCCACTGGCAGATCATCTGGCTGCTGGCCCAAGACCACCCGGCCACCTCGGTGGCCCAGATCACCGGCTAGACGGTGATCTGGGTGCGAGAGCTGGCCCGTCGCTACCGGGAGGACGGGCCCAATGGCCTCGGCGACCGGCGCCATGGCAATCCCGGTGGTCGGGACCGGGCCTTGCTGAACGTGGCGCAGCGGGCGCGATTGCGGGCGGCGTTGGCCGGTCCCGCCCCGGAGGGTGGCCTCCGGACGGGGCGCCAAGTCGCGGCGTGGATGAGCGCCGAGGTGGGTCGGCCGGTCGGCGTGCAGCGTGGCTGGGAGTACCTGCATCAGGTGGGTTTCACCCCCCAACGCCCGCGCCCCCGGTGAGACCCGGGCCGACCCCGCCCAACAGGCGGCCTTCAAAAAGGGGGCCTCGCAGCCGTCGTGACGGCGGTCAAGGCGGCGTATCCCAACGCGACGGTGGAGGTCTGGGCTGAAGATGAGCACCACCTCGGCCTGCTGCCGGTGATCCGCCGGGTCTGGGCGCCCCGGGGGCAGCGCCCCACCGCCCCCGTCCACCGCCGCTTCCAGTGGCTCTACGCCTACGGCTTCGTGCGTCCCACCACCGAGGAGAGTTGGTGGTGTTTGTTGCCCACGGTCAGCATTGCGGCCTTCGAACTCGCCCTGACCACCTTCGCGGCCGAGGAAGGGATCGGGCCAGACCGGCGCGCGGTGCTGGTGCTCGATCCAGCCGGGTGGCATCAGAGCCCGCGCCTCGCCATCCCGGAGGGGATCCATCTGGTGCCCTGACCCGCCTACTCGCCCGAACTGCAACCGGCGGAACGGCTCTGGCCGCTGCTCGACGAGCCGGTGGCCAATCGGGCCGTCGCCGAACTCGATGAGCTGGAAGCGATCCTGGTGGCGCGGTGCCGGGCTCTCCGCGCCGACCGGGCGCGCGTCCAAGCCCATACCCACTTCCACTGGTGGCCCGACCACCACCACCCACCGAACACCTCCTGATTACCCGGAGTCCGTATCATACGGAATCCGGGTGAAGGCTTTGGGTAGGACCCAAGGTGATAGCCGCCGCGCGGGCTTGCAACGCTTGCTGTGAGAGAGACAGGAGGGTCGCGGGAGCGTAGGGTGAACGTGCTGACCATGCGCCCCCATGCCAGGAGTGCCCGCCATGCGCGATCCCGAGACCTTCCTGACGGAGTTGTACGTGCTGGTGGATACCTTCTGCAAGGCGCCGGGGAGCCCTGGGCGGCGCCGGGGTCCGGCTCCCTCGCTCAGGTCATCACCTTGACGCTCTACGGCCAGGGGGCGCGCTTCGCCTCGGCGCGGGCCTGCCAGCGCCATGCCCAGAGCCCGTTGCGCTCTCTTTTGCCGCCCCTGCCCCGCTATCCCCAGGACCACCGGCTGGTGCGCCATGCGAGCCCGGCGACCACCGCCTTGGCCGTCCACCTGGGCCCGCTGCTGGGTGCCACGGACGCGGCGTTTGAGATCGTCGACGGCATGGGCTTGCGGCCCCGCCATGGGCACCGGCGGGACCGGGGCTGGCTGGCCGGGATCATCGACAAGGGCCGGTGCAGCCGGCGGGACTCCTCCCATGGCGTCCGCGTGCTGGCCTGTGTCACGCCGCAAGGCGCGATCACCGGCTGGGGGCTGGGGCCAGCCCGCCCCAATGATCGCGTGCTGGCCGAGTCCTGCGCCGCCCGCGCCCACCCTGAGGCCGATCCCGAGGAGGCGCTGTCCTGTGCCGGGCAGCCCACCAGCGACTGCTACCGCGCCGCTATGGGCTGCTCGGGCCGGGCCTGCCAGGCCCGTTGGAAGGCGGCGTACGGGGCGGTGGTGATCAGCCCACCTCAGTCGGCCAGTCGCGACGCTTGGACGCAACCCTGGCGGCAGGGGTGGGCCGGACCTCGCCAGGTCATTGAGTCGGTCAACGCCCAGCGGCTCCACCCCTGCCGGCTCGACCATGAGCGACCCCATCCCCAAGGCGGCTTGGTGACACGGGTGGCGGCCGCGGCGGGCCTCCACAATGTCGGGTGTTGGTTCCATCAGCAACAGGGCCGGGGCCTCCTCAGCCTCGCGGACCTGATGGCCTGGTGACGCCAGCCGAGCGCGGTATCTCACAGCAAGCGTTCCAAGCCCCGACGCTGCCCTCGATAAGCCGGCTCGAAGCCGACTGGGCACGGAGCATCCAAACCTCCACCAATCAACCGGATTTCGTATCAGTCGGCGAGTCGTTCGTAGTCTTGGACCTCACTGGGTCCAAGACATGGTGACTCTCTAGCTGCAGGATTGACGGTAGGCGCACCGGACTTGAGAGGCGTTATCGTGTTTGTGGCCACGCTTGAAGAGTTGCAGGCTCCCTTGCTGCCTGATGAACACCATGACACGTCCTTCGGACATTCGGCAAGGGATTGCAAGCGGCATAATAGTGCAGCAGATCCGCGAGCGACGATAGTGCTACGACGACCCCACACGGATCACATCACCCGCCATCTCTTAAGCAGAGTCACCCGAATCAAGGGGTATTCCTTCTAGCTACTCCACCGTCAGTTGCCGCACGTCTACTGGCAGTCCGGCAATCATCAGCACGACCGAGTCGGCTTGACTCGCTACGAGCTGGTTGATCCGCCCAAGGCTATCCCGAAAGCGACGGCCGAGCGGGAAAGGAGGCACCAGGCCCATACCCACCTCGTTCGATACCAGGATGAGGGAGCTGTCAAGGGCGCGCGCCGTATCGAGAAAGTCTTTGGTCGCAGTCACAAGGTCGGCCTCGATCAGTGCCCATTCGTCCGCTGTCACCGCCTCAGCCTGCGCTCCATCCGCGGTCCGCCCCAGAATGGCGTTGCTGACCCAGAGGGTGAGGCAATCGACGAGGACCACCTCGCCGGAGCGGGCGTGCGCTCGCAGGGCCCTCGCGAGCTGGTCGGGAGCCTCGACCGTGCGCCAGCTAGCCGGCCGTGCCCGGCGGTGCGCTGCGATGCGCCCGGCCATTTCGTCGTCACCGGCTGTCGCCGTCGCTAGGTAGATGACCGATCGACCACTCCGCGCCGCCAGACGCTCAGCCCAGGTGCTCTTACCACTCCGGGCCCCCCCGAGGATCAGTGTCACGTCGCTGTTCACCTTTACTCCCCTCCCCTCGGCGGGATCCCACATCGCTCAATCAGCAGCGGCAGGTCCAGCGCCGACGCGAGCGTGTCAGCCCAGCGGTCATAGGGGTCGACCGCCGGCACCCACCGCGAGTTCAGCGGCATCGGCGCCGGCCACGGTTCCCGGCGTGCGCGGAGCCAGGCCAGCAGCGCCTGCTGGATACCCTCGTCGTCGAACAACCCGTGGAGGTATGTTCCGAATACTAGGCCGTCATCGCCGATTGTGCCGTCCGGCTCGTCAACCGGGATCCCCGATCGGCAGGTTATGTGAATGGGCGCCGTCGCGCTTGCCTCCTCTGACATCTGCGTCTGCCCCATGTGGATCTCGTAGGCGTCGATCTCACGGTCGTGCGCGGCCGCCAGCGGGCCGTCAGTGGCGACGATCCGAGCGCGCACCCGGCAGGTGCGCTTCTCGCGGCTGAAGACCGTCACGTGAGGGAGGAGACCGAGCCCTGGGGAACTGCCGGTCGGTGACTCGATCCGGTCCGGGTCGTGGATCCACTGGCCGAGCATCTGGTACCCCCCGCAGATGCCCATGACCGCTGTCCCCTGGGCACGTGCCCTCATGATGGCCTTGGCAAGCCCACGCTCCTGTACGAACCGTAAGTCGGCGATCGTCGACTTGCTCCCCGGCAGGATCACGAGATTGGCGCCGTCGATCTGCTCTGGGCGGTCAACGTAGTCGAGCGCCACCTGGTCCAGTCGCTCGAGCGGCGCAACATCGTCGAAGTTGGCGATCCGCGGGAGGCGGACAACCACGATCCGCAGCGACGCCGCCGGCTGTCCGATGCTAGCCGGATGACGCACGTCATCCAGCACGGCGGCGTCCTCCTCAGCCAGACCGAGATCGCGGGCCATCGGCACGACACCGAAGATTGGCAGACCCGCCCGGTCCTCAAGGAATCGGATGCCGTCGGCGAACAGCATCGGGTCACCCCGGAACCGGTTGACGATCAGGCCACGCACGAGGGCACGCTCCTCGTCCGGCAGGAGGTCGAGCGTCCCGAGGAGCTGGGCGAAGACACCACCGCGGTCGATGTCGCCGACCAGGACGACCGCCGCCCCGGCGTAACGCGCGACCCGCATGTTGACAATGTCGTATGGCCGCAGGTTCATCTCGACCGGGCTGCCGGCACCCTCGGCCACGATCACGTCATGCTGCCCGCGCAGCCGGTCAAGTGCCTCCGTCACAATGGGCCAGAGGTCGAGCTTCCGCGCGAAGTAGTCCCGGGCCGAGAGCGATGACCAGACCTTGCCCCGCACGATCACCTGTGACCGAGCATCGGCTTCCGGCTTCAGCAGAATCGGGTTCATGTCGACAGTCGGCTCGATCCTCGCTGCGGCCGCTTGCACCGCCGTCGAGCGCCCGATCTCGCCATCATCGAGCGTCACGGCAGCGTTGA
>JAUJMG010000275.1:2182-5843 GCA_030446955.1 Thermomicrobiales bacterium | reverse complement strand
TTCGTTCTGGCCCTTTCGGGAGCACGGCCAGCTCTCGCGCAGGGGCAAATCGCGCCGGTGATCGCCGTGCATAGGGGCACCTGTGCTCAGTTCATGCCCGAGCCGGTATATGACGCGGGACCCATGCAGCTGATCCCAATTCGTACAGCCGAGGCGGAAGAGCCGGGGGTGGCGGAGACCGTCGATCAGCCCGAGGACCCTGCCGTTGACCCGATCGCCGATGACGACCCCTTCGGCGGGATTGCTGGCGAAGACCGCGTCTTCAACGAAGAGGACGAGGGTTTCCTCGCCAATGACATCGACAACGACGGCGTGTTCGAAATCGGCCAGGACCGCAACGCGGATGGCATCCTCGGCCAAGATGAGGTTCTCGGCGACGACGTGAACAATGACCGATTCCTGAACGAGGAGGAGTTCATCGTCGTGGTCGTGCCGGTCCAGCAGAGCGCCGGCGTGGTCTGGAAGGCCGATGAGGAGGTCAACTTCAACGGCCAGGAACTGGTCACTCAGGGCCCGTACGTCATGGTCGTCCACCAGAGCGCACAGGCCTACGATAATTACCTCGCCTGTGGCGAAGTCCTCGACCTGGTTGAAGAGGACAACGTCGTCGTTCCGCTGCGCCCCATCGGCAACTCAAATTACACCGGGGTCGCGTTGATTGAGGCCAACGACGAGGAGTACGCCGCTTTCCTCTTCCGAGGGATCCAGGCGCCGGGCGAAGGGGCGCGGACTCCGCCGACGCCGACCCCTCCGCCGCCCACGCCGACTCCCGTTCCACCGACTCCGACTCCGGTACCACCAACCCCGACGCCAACTCCGATGCCGCCGACTCCGACGCCGACGCCTGAGCCCTTCGATCTCCCGACGGAGGTCACGATCGAGCTGGGCAACAACGAGTTCAACCCGAGCGAGTTCCGGGTTGCTGCCGCCACCGACGTCCAGGTCATTCTCAGCAACCTGTCGACCAGTCGAGCCAACTTCACAATCGACGAGTTGGGCATCAACGAGACGCTGGAGCCGGACGAAACCCGAACGATCACCATCAACGCCCCTGCCGGCCAGTACACGTACTACTCCAACGTGGAAGGCCAGCGTGAGGCTGGGATGGAAGGCACGTTGATCGTCGGTCAGTAAGACGAGGCGGCGGCTGATCGCCCCCTGCGGTTAGCCCCCCTCCTCCGGATCGCCGAGTGCCCTGCTCTCCTCAGGGCGCCTGGCGATCCGGCCACGAACTGGCACCTAGCGGGTGTCAGCTCCCAAGTCGTCCTTCAGTGAGCGAAGCAGTCTCTCGCGCTTAGGTTCGGTGAGCCACCTTAATCGCGGTTGAGGTGGCTCACCAGACACCCCCGGGACCACTCCATTTCCAATGAGCGCGGTCCACTTGATAGGCATCCGGCATTTTCGGCCCCAACACGGGGATCAATTGAAGGGAGATGCTCATGCAACGGAGCTTGATTCTGACGCTCGCGCTCGCCTTGCTTGCAATGGGGATGCTCGGAATCGGCACGCAACGTGTCTCAGCCCAGGACGAAGAGGCCACTCCGAACGTCATCGAAGGCGTAGACATCGAGAATCTGGGCGTCGCCTTCCCGGACGCGCCGGGCGATAGCCTCCTCCAGTTGATCCGCGTCACCATCCAGCCCGACGCCGAGCTGCCGTCACACACGCAGCCAGGGACGGCGCTCGTTCATGTTGAGCGCGGCACCGTCGGTCTCACCATTACGGCGGGAGATGTGCGCGGCGGCGTCCAGATTCTGCGCGATGGGGGGAACGCCAGCACGCCGGCAGTCGGCAACGAAGTTATCCTCGAGACCGAGTTCACCCTTGCCAGCGGCGATACCGTCTCCTTGGACCGGGACGTGGTCCGCATCCTCCGCAACACCGGCGGCGACCCTGTGGTTCTCACGATGGCAGTGAATGCCGAGCGGGACCAGCCGGCATTCAGCTTTGAGGATGGAAGCACGGTCAATCCCTAACCGCGGTTCGGGATTCGGCCTGCCCAATCCCAAAGGCACGCTGGAGGGGTCGGCGACAAACCGCAGAGGCCGCCAGCGCTTGCCTCGCCAGCACCAGATCCACCCCCGGACCTGGTGCTGCTCCCTCAGCGATAGAGGCAATGGACCGAATACCGAGGGGTCATCGACGGAGGGAGGAAGAAGCGTGGGAGCCAGGGTGTGTCGGAGGATGGCCACGATCGCGGCGCTCGCCGTGCTCGGATTCACCACCAGCTTGAGCGGCCTCGGGATTCCCACGGGGCTCGCTCGGCAGAATCCGGAGCCAACACCCGGCGTGGCGGAAGCAACCAACGCGCCGGTCGCCATTCACAACGGCACCTGTGCCACATTCCAACCTGAGCCGGTTTATGACGTTGGAACCCTGGAGTTCCAGCCCGCCGGTATTAACAGCATCGTGGACGATTTACGGGAGAACGAACTTCTCGGCGGACCAGCCGCCGACGGCCGTAATGACACCGATAGCGACGAGGACGGCGTTCTCGACCCCGGGGAAGCGGACTACCTCGACGAAGACCTGGACGGCGACGGTGTCCTCGATGCGGGCGAAGACTTGGACGGCGACGGTTTGCTTGACCGGGGGATCGATGTCGACGCCGATGGCGTGATCGACCAACCCGGACGACTCGTGCCGGTGAGCGGCCCAGACGCCCGGATTTTCAAGGCGGAAGACGAGGTTGACGCGAGCTTCGATGACCTCTTCGGGTCTCCCAAGACCCTCGTCGTTCACAAGAGCGGCGCGGCGAACGCCTCCGTCATCGCCTGCGGTGAGTTGACCCGGGCCGCCGACGTGGACGATGAGGACGTGGTGGTGGTCGGCCTCCGACCCGTCGACAAGTCAGACTACTTCGGCTACGTCGTCTTCGAGCGGGGCACCAGCAACTTCCCGGTCTTCGGCGAAAACACCACCGATGTCACGGTCTACGTTTTCCACGGGCTCTCGACGCGGAGCGAGAGCCGGGGTGTGAGTACCCCCACCTCCTAGGCGGAGGCAACACCTGAATCGTCGCAGAGAGCGGAGCCGCGGGCAGCCGTCTCTCTATCACGGTGGTCGGGTTGGACGAATCGCGGTGCCAGGAGTGCTCAGGCCTCCCTACTTCTCATCTTCGATGAACATGCTTGCGCGCTGCCCGGTCAGCCAGCCCGGCGGGCAGCGTATCGACAACGACGGATGGCACCGAAAAATCGTTCGTTCGTCGTTGACGTAGGTAACCCAGGGTGTATCCTAAACACCTGCCAATCCTTGAAGGCGTGCAGCCTTCCCATCTAGTCGGTCGATAACTCGCTGATTGGCCGTCCGCGTGGCACCAGGCATCGTCGCCCCCACCCGCTCGCTATCCGGCCAAGGCTCGCCTCATGCGAACGACGGTAGGCCCGCGATCCCCGTCGTCCCGGTCACATTCGTATCTCGTAAGCTACGGGGCCGCCGCCCTGTTGAGCGCCGTTGCGCTCCTGCTGACGCTGCTGCTTGAGCCGATCCTCTCCAAGACGCCCTCGCCGCTCTTCTTTGCCGCCGTCGCCTTGAGCGCGGGCTTCGGCGGCTTGGGGCCTGCGCTGCTGGCGACCGGCCTATCCGCCCTCGCCCTCGATCTGCTTCTGCTGGAGCCGGAAGGCCAACTCACCGCCACCACCGACAGCGCCCTGCACTT
>JAUJMG010000275.1:0-2082 GCA_030446955.1 Thermomicrobiales bacterium | reverse complement strand
AAGGTGGCTCCAGCCGAGGTGACCGCCGCGACGAAGCCGGAGTACGCGGTCTACTTGGAACGCTTCCCCATCCACAGCGTGTTGATCGTCCCGCTTCGGCGTGAGGGTCGCATCCTGGGCACCTTGACCCTCTCCCGCAATGCGCCCAATCACCCGTATACCTTTGCCGATCAAATCCTTCTCCAAGACTTAGCTGACCGTGCCGCCCTCTCCATCAATAACGCGCAGATCAACGCCCACTACCGTGGCCTGTTCGAGGAGGTGGCCGAGGGCATCGTGGTCGTCGATGCAGACCGGCGATTCCTCGACGTCAACCCCGCCGCGGCGCAGCTCCTGGGGTACAGCCGGGAGGAGTTATGCCGCCTCCGCGTGGACGATATCGTGGCTGCGGATCCCGGGGAGATTTCCGGGGAGTGGAACCGCTTCTTAGGTGACAGCATGTGGCGTGGCGAGTTCACGCTGCGTCGCAAAGATGGGGTGTCGGTGCCGGTCGATGTGACGGCAACGATGGTCAAGCTACCGACTGGCACCGTCCATCTTGCCGCCTGGCGAGATGTCTCCGCACGCCAGGAGTTGGAGCAGCTGCGGGAAATCTTTGTCGCCTCGGTCTCTCATGATCTTCGGACGCCGCTCACCGCCATCAAGGCGGGCCTCGGGATGTTGGAGGCGAGTGGAGCCGACCAACTTCCCGAAGAGCTGCGGCAACTGCTGGCGAATGCGCGGCGAAATGCCGAGCGCCTGGGGATGCTTATTGACGACCTCCTCGCCCACAACCAACTCCAGGCCGGCACCCTGCGCCTCGACATCGAGCCGCTCGACCTACGGGGGGTGGTCGCCAACGCGACGACGGCAATCCACCCGCTCATCAGGCAGAAGGGCCAGGCGTTAGAGCTCCATCTGCCCGATCCGCTCTCAGTCACGGGGGACAAGCATTGGCTGGAGCAGGTGGTCGTGAATGTTCTGGCGAACGCCCACCACCACACGCCGACCGGCACTCGCATCGCTGTTTCGGGCACCGTCAGTGACGGTGAGGTCTGCCTCACGGTGCACGATACCGGCCCAGGCATCCCGTCCACAGAGTTGGAGGCGATCTTTCAGCGCTTCCATCGCCTTAGCACGTCGAACGGCGGTTCAGGATTGGGGCTCGCGATCGCGCGGAGCCTCGTCGATCTTCACGGTGGACGCCTCTGGGCCGAAAGCGAGCCAAGGCGTGGCACAGCCTTCCACATGGCATTGCCGCTCGCCACGGTGGACGGTCGGATGGAGAGCCGCAGGCCGACCGGGTCCAATGATCCGACCGCCGAGACGGCCTGAACGTTCGAGCGGCGTGGCGAACTGTCACCAATTCACCAACGTTCACCCGCCGTTCACGACGGCGTTCACTTCTAAACACCGCTGCGTCCACCCCGAAACACTACCCTCCCCTTGAGAGGCTTTGGGCCGATCGACGGTTGCCAACTGCTCAAGGGCATCGGTAGGGCATGTGGCACTCGAGTCTTCACCAATCTCTGGCCGGTGCTGTTCCGCTAGGAATGTAAACCCGTGACAGGTTAGGGAGGCGTTCAATGAGACGGAGTCGGCTAGGCTTTTACTTCGACCGCGCCGCTGAGCAAGCCTGTGCGCTCCTCCTTGGCGCCGGTTCTCGACTGACTCGCGCACCGGCACCGGTGCTGGTAGAAACCAGAGTGGTCAACGTCGGTCGGCGTCCGGCTCGAAGGGCTGGCGAGGCTTGGGGAAGCACAGCCGGGAGCCCTGCGGTGATGACCGGTGCGAGCGAGCTGAGTCACTCCAGATCATTCCGTGGCCGGGAGTGATGCGGGTGAGGCCGACGGGAGGCGCAGGGCTCTCCCCACACGCTCCCTACATGGACACCGCGACGGAACACCGGGGGTGGGCCGGCGGGCGGGGCGGCATTCGCCGGACAGTGCCAGCCGAGGAGCGAAGGCTCGGTGACCGGCGCATTGTCCTGCCGCTGGCTGTTGGCCTCGCGCTTGGGCTCGCCTTCCTGCTCAGGCTGTCGGCGGCCGAGCACCTCTCTCCGCACGTCGATGAGGCGGCCAGTATCCTTGCCGCCCACGCGGT
>JAUJMG010000274.1 GCA_030446955.1 Thermomicrobiales bacterium | reverse complement strand
TTGCCTTCCGTGCCCCCGACATGGTCCTCTCGGAAGCAGCGGTCCGTCTCCAGGCTCGCTGGGTCCCCATCGGCACCGCCGAGACATCGCTCGCGTCCGAGAGCGATCGCGCGGTGCTCCGCAACGCACTAGCCCAATTGGCACCAAGCATCGGGGCGCCGTAGCGGCCGCTTCAGCGACTGGTCGCCCGCTCCGCCTGGGCCATCACCACCGGTCGTTTCCGGCCGGTTCTCTCCGTCTCGATTCCCCGAATGAGCGCGGCCTATAATCCTCGCGGTCCGCCGCGCCGTGCGACGTGACGCAATGCGCCATGCGCGGGGGGAGACAACGTGGCCGGTGCCGATATCCGGCGCTTCTCGGTGGACCGGCGGGGACAGGCGCTCAACGTCCTTCTCGGCATCGTCAGCGGTGCCCTGCTCGTTCTCGCCGACACGCTGCTCCACCCAACAGTCATCCTGCCCCTCTTTGTGTCGGAACTGACCGACACCTATGCCCTGATTGGCCTCGTGCCCGCTATCGCGGCTGGGGCGTGGTTTCTCCCCCAGATCCTGGCAAGCGTCGTGGTCCGGGGCCGTCGGCGCCTGCCCTGGGCCACCGGTGCTTCGGTGGTCCGGACCGCGGCCGTCGCGTTGCTCGCGTACGTCGGGTACCGCGCCGACGGACTGAGCGATGCGCAACTCCTGCGCTCGTTCTTCATCTGTTATCTCGCTTATGTCCTCGCCTCTGGGTTCGCGACTGCACCCACGAACGATGTCCTCGTTAAGGCTGTTGCGGGTGAGCGGCGGGGCCGATTCTTTGCCCAGCGTGCCCTCTGGACTGGTCTCCTCGCCGTTGCCGCCGGGGTCGTGGTGCGAGCGGTGCTCGGGGGGGGGCCGGCCTTTCCTCGCAACTACACCCTTCTCTTCGTGGCCGCCGCGGCGGCGTTGACGGCCTCCACCTTCTTCCAGGCCCGGATCCGCGAGCCCATCCGGATGGGAAGCGGTGCCCCGGGACGCGGCCGCGGATTGAGGCGAGCAGATCTCTTTCTCGCCGATCCGAATCTGCGGCGGTTCCTGCTCTTCCGGGTGGTGCTCTCGCTCGCGGCAGTGGCAGACCCGTTCTACGTGGTCTACGCACGGCGGGAGCTAGGAGCGTCAGGTCAGGTGATCGGACTCTACCTGTTGGCGCTCGTGCTGGCCCAGCTCCTCCTAAGACCGTTGTGGCGCGAACTCGATCGGCGCCAGGGCAGTAAGGCTGTGCTCCAGATCAGCGCTCTCGTCCGCCTGCTCGTGCCACTCGTCGCCCTCATCCTGCCCTACGTCGCCGATACCCCGCTCTACCAGGACCGGGGCAACGACGATCGGATACTCAGCTACGGGTTCGCCGCCGTGTTCGTTGCCTACGGTGCAGCCCTCGCGGGCCAGATCCAAGGCAACTTTGCCCACCTCTTCGCCATTGCGCCGGACGAGTCACGCCGCGGCTACGTGGCGTTGGCCAACATCCTCCTGGCCCCGATCGCCTTCGTGACCGTTCTCGGGGGCGCCGTGATCGAGCGGTACGGCTTCGACCGTGCGTTCCTGGTGGCCACCCTAGCCAGCCTCGTCGCCGTCTTCGCCAGCGGCGCGCTCACGGACACTCACGTCCGCACGCGCCCCACCGCTGAGGCATGGCGACTCCGGCGGGCGTAGTTGTAGCCTTCCGGCCCGACCTGCAAACCGAGGCAAGTGCAGGCAGGTTTGTCCTACGTGGTTCGCGGCCCTGCCGCTACAACAGACGCGGGAACAGCACCAACGAACTGGGTGAAGTTCGTGACAAAGGCGTCCGCCAGTCGCTGCGCCTGCACGTCGTAGGCCTCAGCGTCGTCCCACGTTGAGCGGGACCGGAGCAGTTCGGCCGGGACTCCCGGTACGACAGTCGGGACGGCTACGCCGAAGACCGGATCGGTCTCGGTTGGAATGGCATCCAGATCACCAGACAGGATCGCGCGCACGATGGACCGGGTGTGGGCGATGGAGATTCGCTCGCCGACACCGTAGGGCCCGCCGCTCCAGCCGGTATTGACCAGCCAGACCGAGGGAGAGTGCCGTCGGATGCGCTCACCCAGCAACTCCGCGTACCGCGTCGGGGGGAGCGACAGGAACGGCGATCCAAAGCAGGCCGAGAAGGTCGTCTCTGGCTCCGTGACGCCGCGCTCGGTGCCGGCCAGCTTAGAGGTGTACCCCGAGAGGTAGTGGTACATCGCCTGGTCCGGGGTCAACCGGGCCACGGGTGGCAGCACGCCGAAGGCATCGGCCGTCAACATCACGATCTGCACCGGGTGTCCGCCCAGCCCGTCCGGGGAGGCGTGCGGCAACGAAGAGAGCGGGAAGGCTGCCCGGGTGTTTTCCGTCTGGCTGTCGTCGTCGAACCGGGGGTGCCGCGTCTCCGGGTCGAGCACGACGTTCTCTAGTACCGTACCGAAGCGCTGCGCAGCGGCGTAGATCTCCGGCTCCGCCGTGGCCGAGAGGCCGATGGTTTTGGCGTAGGAGCCTCCCTCAAAGTTGAAGATTCCGGCGTCGGTCCAGCCATGCTCATCGTCGCCGATCAGAGTCCGCGTGGGGTCCACGGAGAGCGTCGTCTTGCCCGTGCCGGAAAGGCCGAAGAAGAGTGCGACGCTGCCGTCTGCCCCGGCGTTCGCCGAGCAGTGCATCGTGGCCACGCCCTGCCGGGGCAGCAAGTACTGGAGCACGCCGAAGATCGACTTCTTAATCTCGCCCGCGTACCCCGTCCCGGCGATCAGGATCATTCGGCGAGCGAGGTTGACGACGATCGCCGTCTCCGTCCGGGTGTTCTCCCGGTCAGGGTCCGCAGTAAGCGTCGGGGCGTGCAGGATCGTGAATCCCGCCGCCTCCTCGGACGGCGCACCCTGGTCGGACGGGGACGGCTCGATGAACAGGTTGCGAGCGAACAGCGCGCACCAGGCCTGCTCTGTCACCACGCGGACCGGCAGGCGGTAGGCCGGGTCCGCACAGGCGTACAGGTTCTGGACGAAGACCTCTCGATCCGCGAGATGATCCGTGATCCGCCGGTGAAGCCGCTCGAAGTCTTCTTCCGCCAAGGGCTGGTTTACCGGGCCCCACCAGACCTCGTCCTGCGACGACGCCTCTTGTACCACGAAGCGGTCCTGCGGAGACCGGCCGGTGTGGACCCCGGTCTCGACCGCAAGCGCGCCCGATTCCACGAGCTGCCCCTCGCCACGCCGCAGCGCGTGCTCGTAGAGCTGCGCCCGGCCCTGGTTCTGGTGCGCCTTGGAGAAGCGGGCTGCCCGGTCCTGCGTGAGCATCTCGCTCGGAGCATGCTCTTCCGCTATCTGCACATCCATGGCCCACCTCCTCTGGCCCGGCTACCTCGGCGGGCCAGTCATGCCATCGCGTCCGCTCTCGATCGAAGACGAGGCGAGACAACTATGCGTTGCTACGCCTGAGGGTATCGCCAGAACTGTACCAAGCGCACAACTGTCGTTGTGCTTAGCTCACGCGTTGGGTTGAGCGCTCGTACGATTCTCAGCCTTCTGGACCGATCAGGTCCGCTTCGCCCCGCTGCTGCGGGCCATCCGTGTATCGCTGGGTAGCCCTGGATCCCCGCATTAGGCTTCCGGGTCAGACGTCAGGTAGGCCAGCAGTAACCGGGCGGTTTCCTCCAGAGATCGCTGGTGCAGTCGTTCGTAGGAGTGCGAGGCGTCAACGCCCGGCCCGACCAGCGCCCCGCGCACGTCGTACCCCGCCCGCAGCGCCTGGCTCACATCGGAGGCGTAGTAGTTGTAGATGTCGACCCGGCAGTCGATGCTATTCCGTTCCGCCAGTTCGACGAGCCGGCGGCTCAGCCCGTGGTCGTAGGGGCCGCTGCTGTCCTTGACGCAGACGGTGGTGGCGAACTCGTCCGAGGTCTGCCCCTCGCCGACCGCCGCCATATCCACCGCGATCAGTTCCGTCGTCTCCGGCGGCAGCGCTGCCGAGGAGCCGTGTCCCACCTCCTCGTAGGTACTCACGTAGAGGTGAGCCGGCACCGCGGGTTCGATCCCGGCCTCGGTCACCGCCTTCGCCACCCCGAGCAGGATCGCGACGCACGCCTTGTCGTCCAGGTGGCGCGACTTGACGAAGCCGTCCGGCGTGACCACGGTTCGGGGGTCGAGGCTGACGAAGTCACCAACAGCGACCCCGAGGCGACGGACGTCGTCCGCCGAGCCGACCCGGGCGTCCAACCGCACCTCCAGGCTCTGCTCGTCTCGCTTCAGGTCGCGCAGCGCGTTGCCGTGGATGTGGGTGGAGGACTTGGTCGTCAGGATGGTGCCGGAGACGGTTCCCGGCTCCCCGCCCCGCGGATGGGTGTGGACGGTGCAGTACTCCCCTTCGATCGTCGCCCAGTCGTAGCCGCCGATCTGGGTCAACCTCAGCCGTCCGTTGGGCTTGATCTCCTTCACCATCGCGCCCAGCGTATCGACGTGCGCGGAGAGAGTCCGGTGCCCGCCTTCGGAAGCGGCACTCCCGAACGAGGCGACCAGAGCTCCCTTCACCGTGCGCCGGACCGAGAGGCCAAACCCGGCAAGTTGCTCCTCGACGAACACCACCGCCTCCCGGGTGTAGCCCGTGGGGCTCGGGATCCGGCAGAGCGCGGCCGTCGTCTCCAGCATGTAGTGCCCGTCGACCGCAGAGAGATCCCTCCCCCCCATCACCGCCTCCCGTTATGTGATCGAGATCACCCGCCGCTGGCAGCGGCGGAAATATGGGCTCGTCCCTTTCTTCATAGGGGACCGGGGTCGCCGCTGCCGCCGGCGCGTCCATCGCGGCCGGCGGCAGCGGTCCGGTGTGCTCCCCGGTCGAGTTGGCGATTGGTCGCCTACTCCCCGGCCTCCTCCACGGCCTCCAGGTCCTCGGCGTCAGCATCCACCACCACGGTGCGGCTTTGCTCCCGGAGGAACTGCTGCACGTAGTACGGTCCGAGACCTCCCTTGCCTGTGTTGCCGCTTCCCTTCCAGCCACAGAACGACTGGCAGCCGGGCCAGGCTCCAGTTGTCGCCCCGCCCTTGCGGTTGGCGTAAACCACACCCGCCTCGATCCCATCGAAGAAGCGATCGATCTCGGTCCGATCCTCGCTGAAAATTCCTGCCGTCAGCCCATACTCGGTGTCATTGGCCAGCGTCAGCGCCTCGTCCAGCGAATCGACCGGCGCCACCGCCACAAAGGGCAGGAACAACTCCTTCTTGAACAGCTCGTGGTCAGTCGGCAGGCCGTCCACCACGGTCGGCGCCACGAACGTCCCGCGGCCGAAGCCATCACCAGTCAACTTCTCACCGCCTGCGCGGATGGTGCCGCCAGCGGCGGACGCAACCGCCTTCTCGAACCGCTCGACCGCTCGCTCGTCGATCACCGGGCCGACGTAGACGTCGCGCTCCACCGGGTCCCCGATCTTCAGCTCCCCGGTGCGCCGGGTCAACTGCTCGATGAAGTCATCGTAGACCGGGCGCTCCACGTAGACCCGGGAGCAGGCTGAGCACTTCTGGCCGGAGAAGCCAAACGCGGAACGCGCCACCCCCTCGACCGCCTTGGCGAGGTCGGCGTTGCGGGTCACGATCGTCGGGTTCTTTCCGCCCATCTCCGTAATGCACGGCTTCGGGTAGTCCGTGCCGAACTCCTTGAAGAGGTCCATCCCGACCTCCTTGGAGCCCGTAAAGACGATCCCATCCACGTCCGGGTGCGCGGTCAGAGTGGCGCCAACTTCGGAGCCGGATCCGGTGACGAAGTTGAAGGCGCCCGCCGGCACCCCGGCGTCCAGGTAGCAGCGTGCCAGCTCGTAGCCGGCGATTGGGGTTGCGCTGGCGGGCTTGTAGACGACGGTGTTGCCGGCAACCAGCGCCCCGGAGGACATCCCGGCCG
>JAUJMG010000273.1 GCA_030446955.1 Thermomicrobiales bacterium | reverse complement strand
GACCAGTTCGCCGTCAGCCGTCACCACCTCCGCCGCGAGCAGGTTATCGAGCGACTAGCCGTGCTTGCCGGTTAGCCACCCTTGCCCGCCGCCGAGGGTCAACCCGGCGATGCCGGTGGTCGAGACCACCCCCCCGACGGTGGCCAAACCGTGCGCCTGGGTTGCAGCGTCGAACTCGCCCCACACCACGCCCGACTCAGCGCGGGCAGTGCGACCGGCCGGGTCGATCTGAATGCCCTTCATCGGGGCGCAGTCAATCATCAGGCCCCCGTCACTGACCGCGAGGCCGGCGACGTTGTGACCACCGCCCCGGATCGAGGGCAGCAGCCCGTGTTCCCGACCGAAGCGCACGGCGGTCGCGACATCCTCCGCGTTGGCACACCGAGCAATCAAGGCCGGGCGCTTGTCGACCATCGCGTTCCAGACCGCGCGAGCGCCGTCGTAGCCGGGGTCACTAGGGCGAAGCAGGGCCCCCCGGAGACGGGCGGCGAACTCCTGAACCACAGACGCGTCGAGGGTCGAGGGCAGGGATGGGGCGCTTGAGGAAGCGGGCCAGATGGCCATGGCAAAGCCTCCCGTCAAGGTGGGGTTGAAGACCGAGCGGCCCGGGACAGGTAGCACGAACGGCCGGGCCGTGCTGAGGTCGTGGATTGTCGGATCTCAGACTTCCACCACCGCCGCTACAACCCCCTGTCCTGGTGTGAAGCCGGACGCCCGCTTGCGGGAACGGGAGCAACCGGCGACCACGGGGTGATGGCACTCATTGGGCAGGCCGGTGGTCGTCGACGACCAACCGGCCGCCATGACCGGAGCGGACGAGGACTCACGCGAGCGTTGCCTCGGTGGTGGTGGTCGGAGCCACGGGAGCACCGCGCAGCCGCCCTCCGATGCGGATGAGCACCGCGCCCGTTGTCCCACGCAAGGATGAGACGAACGCTCCGGCTCCCGGACGATGCAGCCCGGCGTCTGCCATGCGCCGTTCTCGCTCGGCGTAAGCGACGGAGGCTCGGTGGTGATCCTCGGCAACGAGTCGGTGGCCAACCAAGCGACCGTAGTCGCCGACGGTGCGCAGCATGTGGGCCTGACGCTCTCCGAACGCGCGATCCGACGGGTGAGGGTGGTAGGGGATCATCGCGGTCCTTCCTGCTATGGAGCCTTCGGGCTTCTGCCCGGTCGTTCCCAAGACGACCCCATCCTGCCCCATCAGAGATGGCCGCACATCGGGAGAACTCCGTAAACCGCTGGAGCGAGGGGACTACGTAGATCTCGCAAGGAAACCGGAGGAGGTGATGCGGAGGCGTGCGATGAGGGCAGGGGGAGATCGGGAGGTGAGGATTAGGCCAGTCCGTGGCGAACGGCCCAAGCCGCGGCTTCGGTCCGGTTGGCCAGATCCAGCTTGGCGAGGAGGTTGGTGAGATGGGTGCCGACGGTGCGCTTGCTGAGGAAGAGGGCCTCCGCGATCTCGGCGTCGGTCTTGCCCGCGGCCACGAGACGCAGCACCTCCACCTCCCGGGGAGAGAGACCACTCCAACCCGATGAACGCCTATCAGGTGAAGACGGCGAATCGATGGCCAGCGCAGCGGCGACATCTTCCGCCTCGGCGACCGCTTCCTGGAGCGTGAGCGCCCACCCCGCTTCCCACGCCGCCGCGAAGGTGGCCCCCCCGGGCGCCACGTGGACCGTCGCCGTCCCGCGCTTCCCGAGGCGGTGCGTCAACTGTTCGAGGGGAACGCCGATCCGCTCCAGCAGCGCTGCCACCGCCCCGAGGAGGCGAGCCGCTCGCACCTCCTGCCCTTGGGCAAGTGCAACCCTGCCCACCCCCTGCACGGCGAAGGCGACAAGGCGCCGGTCCCCCTCCGCCACCGCTAAGACCAGGGCTTCCCGGTAGCATGCCAGCGCCCGGCCGTCGTCCCCTGCCTGCCCGGCGACCTGCCCGAGGTTGATCATGATCAGGCCGACGAGCCAGGTGAACCCCAGCGTGCGCGCTTCGGTCAGCGCTTCCTCTAACCGGGCCTCCGCCAGCTCGACCTCGCCCCGCCCCGAGGCCACCCACCCCATGTCGGCAAGGACGGCAGCAACCCGGGGTCGCGCGGCCGGCTCCTCGACGGCGAGCTCTCGGAAGACGCCCAGGGCCGCCGTGTAGTGTTTCTCAGGTCGGAGGTAGTCGCCTGCGTACCCGGTCGCAATGCCGAGGCCGTGGAGCGCCCAACCCGTCTCCCAAGCGTCGCCTGCGATCCTCGCCAGCGTCAGTGCCTCCGTTAGGGCGGCCTCAGCCCGGTTGCGGTTGCCCCGCATCGCAGAGAGGAAGCCCACGCCGGTCAGCACCCGCGCCCCCGCTGCAGGTGGAGTCACCTCAGCTCCCGTGAGTCCCAAGGCTCGCTCTAGCCGGTCGATCCCCTCACGATAGTCACCACGAATCAGCCAGAACCAGCGCAGCGCCCCGGCGAGACGTACGGCCGGCTCAGCCTTCTCGGTGGTCTCCAGCCAGTCCAGAGCTGCTCGAAGGTTGGAGAGCTCTGTCTCCAGGTGCTCCAGCGTCGTCTCCTGATCCGGCCGGAGCAGGAGGGGGTCAGCCTGCTCGGCCACCGCGACAAACCAGCTAGCGTGACGGTCGTGGACGGCATCCGACTCCCCGCTCGCCGTCAGTTGCTCCGGCCCGTACTCGCGGACCGTCTCCAACATGCCGAAGCGCGGTACGCCCGCAGCCAACTCGTCTTGGCGCAGCAGGCTGCTTTCGACCAGCGAGCTGATCCCATCCAGCACGTGGCAGGCTGAGATCCCGCTGGCCACGACCTCTGCCGCCTCCAGCGTGAAGCCACCCACAAAGACGGCGAGCCGCCGGAAGAGGGTCTGGTCCTGCGAGGTGAGCAGGTCATGGCTCCAGGCGATCGTGTCCCCCATGGTCCGCTGCCGGGCAGGTGCGTCGCGAGGGCCACCGGTCAGCAGGGCAAGACGTTGCTCCAGGTGGCTCAGGAGGGCGTGGGGTGGGAGCACGCCGATCCGGGCCGCTGCCAGTTCGATCGCCAGCGGCAGGCCGTCAAGGCGGGCGCAGATCGCGGTAACGGCATCGACGTTCGCCGGCGTGAGGGTGAAGTCAGGCCGAACGGCCTTCGCCCGGTCGACGAAGAGGCTCACTGCCTCTGCCTTCACCAGCTCCTCGATAGACCGTGAAGCACCGGGCGCGGGCAAGGACAGTGGCGGTACGAGGAGGCGATGCTCGGCGGAGAGGCGCAGGGGTACGCGGCTGGTAGCCAGCACCCTGAGCCGGGGGATGGCGGCGAGCAAGTCAGCGATCTGGGCAGCCGCCTCAACCACGTGCTCAACGTTGTCAAGGACCAGCAGCACATCCCGCTTCCGCAGGACGTCCGCCAGCTGCGCGGCCAGAGGGCGGTCGCCCCCTTCTCGCACCCCGAGAACCTGGGCCACGGTGGGCAGGACGAGCGCGGGATCGGTGATTGGGGCGAGGCCGACGAAGGCTACCCCGTCCGCGAAGTCGCCCTGGAGTTCCTCAGCCACGCGGATCGCCAGGCGCGTCTTCCCCGTGCCACCAGGACCCGTCAAGGTCAAGAGGCGGACCCCGGGATGGCCGAGTCGCTCCATAACCTCGGCAACTTCCCGTTCCCGGCCCACGAGCGGAGTGAGCGGGACAGGCAAGGACGCCAACACCAAGCCTTGGGCGGCAGCGGGGGATGATGGTTGGCGGTCACGGGACCGGCGGACGGCGGCGAGCATCGCCGCCCGCTCGGCCGGGGGAAGCCGGAGCGCATCGAGGAGCAGCGCGAGGATGTCAGGGCGCGGTGCGCCCCGCACTCCCCGCTCCAGGTCACTGATGCCCCGGGCGCTCACACCCGCCCGCTCGGCCAACTGCTCCTGGGACAGCCCAGCCGCCACTCGTGCTCGTCGCAAGCGGTCCCCGAAGGTGGCGTCCTCAGCCCCCTCGTCGACAGGTCGCGTGGTGCTCATGGCCCCATGCCGTCCTGTTGCCTCTGAACCCAGTGGTGAACGCATCGTACGTCCGGAAGGTGACCCACGCAACGGGCAGATGCGTGGGTCACCGCGTGGGTTGCGTGTGGTGCTCGGCACCCCGCACGGGCAGAGTGGCAACGTACCGAGGTCTCGACGAGACACGTGAGCAACGACAAGGAGGCGACCATGGGCCCTGGCTTCACCGAACGTGACATCCGTGTTGCGGAGCTCCGGCGTAAGGAGTTCCTCGGTCAGGCAGCCCGGAACCGCTCCCTGACTGCTGCGTTCCCGCCTCAGAGGTGGCGCTCACGCACGGCGACTAGAGGCGGCCGGACGGCCACGTTCAGGATCTGGGTTCGGTCCCTGATGCTCACACCAAGCCCGTCCTCGGGGCCGTAAGGAGGCCACGATGATCTCAGTCCAGCCACTGGTCCACACCGGGACCGCACACGAAGGCGGACCGACTCACGTTGAGATGACGGAGTTACGGGCTCAGGGATCTCGTCAGTTGATGGTCAAGGCAGGTATGACGACGGTCCTGGTCACCCTGGCCTGGACCCTCTACCGAGCCACGACGAGCTTTCCGGGCTGGGTCGATGCCTTGCTGGCCAAGCCGCTGCTCTGGCTCGGCCCGGTCGTTCTCGCCGTGGTGCTCCTTGAGCGCTCGTCCCGGTCTTGGTTCAGCCTCCCAGCACCGCGTCTCAACCTTGGTCGCCTGGGGCGTGACATCATCCTTGGCGCTGCGGTTGCCGCCCTGCTGGCCGCCTGGGTTCTGCGCGGCCACGAGCCGCACCCGGTCTCAGTCTACGGCGTCCTCGTCTGGCCCCTCGCGACTGCTGTCGTCGAGGAGCTGGTCTACCGAGGCTACCTCATGGCGCGCCTCTGGGCCTGGTGTGGCGAGGCGTGGCTGGCCAACCTCCTCAGCGCGGCCGCCTTCGCCCTGATCCACCTCCCGCTGCTGCTCCTCGATCAGGGGTTCGCACCCGCCGCGGCCTTCACCACGTTGCGCACGATCTTCGTCCTCGGCTTGGGGCTGGGCTGGCTGTTCGAGAAGACCCGTGGCCTTGCCGCTCCCATCGCCGCCCACGCCGTCTGGAACGCCGCGGTGACCTGGTTCGGGTGAGCCAAGGAGGACCTCCGCAGCGCGGTCACCAGCACCCTGTTACGGCGAGAACAGCACCAAGGTTGCGGTCTTGGCGGCGGTTCTCGCCCACCCGGCGCACGTTGAGAGCACCTGGCAGACCCTGTCGTTGACGCCACCGCTCCTCGGGCAACCACCATGAAGGGAGGCTCCGATGCAGCTTCGACACCGCCACGCGTGCTACCTCCCGTGCTTCCCCGCCGCGCGGGTGGCCGTCCTGGTCGCCCTCATCCTCCTCGCTACTGTCCAAGCACCAACCGGTGGCCTGGCCGCTGCCGGTCAGCCTCCCGGCTCGACGGAGAACCAAGTACAACAGTCCGACCCCTGCTCAGGTGATGAGGCCTTGATCAGAACCGTCTCGTTCGCCACTGCTGCCTCCCCGCTCGCCCCCGCTGGTGGCTTCCCAACGGGATCACGCTGACCCAGGACTGGGAGGCGGCGTGGCGATGGGTGGTCGGGCGCATCGTCGGGATGGTGATGGCGCAGGGAGGCCTCATCCACTACGCCGGACGTGCGCCAAGGCCGTGATGGCAGTCACCCCCCTTGGGGAGGTCGAGGAGGGCTAGGCGAGTCCGAGACGACGGGCGGCAGCGACCGCCGCGGTACGGGACTTCGCCTCCAGCTTGGCGAGGATGGCCGTGACGTGGTTGTCGACCGTGCGGGGACTGACGAAGAGGGCCTCGGCGATCTCCCGGTTGGACCGTCCCTCGGCGATCAGGCCCAGCACCTCTAGCTCTCGCGCCGTCAGACCGGTGCCGTGGGCTGGGTCGGGCGCTACGGGCGCCGATGACGGCGATGCGCAGGCAGCCTCAAGCACCCAGTCGACCTCGGCGAGGATGTG